>JAPMTR010000100.1 GCA_026552975.1 Candidatus Methanoperedens sp. | reverse complement strand
TAATCAGAGCCGACGCCAAATTATAACCACGAAATATTATAATTAATTTCTGTTGTATTTTGCAACACAACATACCTTTGTATTTTCACACACAGGAAGTTCTATATTTGTTCTTTTCTGTATATAACACTTTTCCTCATGTAGTTTTTACACGATCCAAGTTAGTTGAACAAAAGAACACATGTCGTTTTTCAACAACGGTTGCCTTTGTGTTATCACATACAAGGGAACTTCTGTATATCTTAATGTGTATATAACACTTTTCCTCATCTCATTTTTACCAGGCATTTTCGTTCACTCCCCACGAGGTCTTCCCTCCCTGTCATCCTGAGCCCTTCAACAACAAATCCTTTGTTTTTTTCATCCCTGTACTGTAAAATAGCCCGCTGTATCCTCTTCTCCCGCCCCTTCGCAACATGCACTTTTTTCATCGTGAAAGGATCTATCCCCGTATAATACATGCACGTGGAAGCAGTCATAGGTGTTGGAGTAAAATCCTGAACCTGCTCTGTATAAAGATTGTTATCACGAATATATTCTGCAAGTTCGACCATATCCTCTACTGTGCATCCAGGATGTCCAGACATAAAATAGGGGAGAATATATTGCTTTTTCCCCGCTTTCCTATTCTGTGTGTCAAATCTCTTCCTGAAATCCTCAAAAACCTCCTTTCCAGGCTTGTGCATAAGATCAGTCACATGCTTCACGATATGCTCAGGTGCTACCTTGAGGTGTCCACTCACATGATGTTCACAAAGTTGTGATAAGTAATCCGATGTATCTTTAAGAACAAGATCATATCTTATCCCCGAGCCTATGAAAACTTTCTTAACTCCTCTTATCTTCATGAGGCTTTGGAGAAGTTCAACCTGATCCTTATGGTTCGCATCAACACTTGCGCAATCCATGCACCTTTTATCGGAACAAACACCATCGTTTTCCCACCGCTTACAGCGCATCGAATACATATTTGCCGTGGGTCCTCCCACATCCTGCACGATCCCTTTAAAATCATGCATCTTCACCATTCTTTCAACTTCGCGTACAATTGACCCAATGCTCCTGCTCTGTATTATTCTTCCCTGGTGATGTGTCAGTGCACAAAAAGAACAAGATGAAAAGCACCCCCTGTGGCTCACGACCGAGAATTTCACCGGAGCAAGGGCAGGAATTGGTTTATTATATGATGGATGCTGCATCCTCGTAAAAGGAAGTTCATATATTCGATCAAGTTCCTCAGAATACAAAGGCATCGCAGGCTTATTCTGGATTATGACCGTTTTCGGATGCATTTGAACCACAGACATCCCGCATATAGGATCTTGCTGCTGATAGTGCTGATAAAAAGCACGTGCATAATGTTCTTTATCCCTTGAAACCTCGGAGAAACCTGGTATTTCAATAAAGTTCTCATGCTCGATGGAACGCCATTTGCTTATTTCCATTTTGATGGATGTTCCGGCAATATCCTTAATTTCTTTAATATCTTCACCTTTTGAAAGACGCAAAGCGATATGGACGACCTGTCTTTCTCCCATCCCGAAAACAAGCATATCTGAAGGTGCATCAGCAAGTATAGACTGTCGCACCGAATCTGACCAGTAATCATAATGAGCAAATCGCCGAAGGCTTGCCTCGATACCCCCTAACACTATCGGTGTTTGCGGGAAGATAGAATGAAGTTTGTCAGAATAAACTATATCTGCACGATTTGGTCGAAGTCCTGCTATGCCACCCGGTGAATAAACGTCATCCCTTCGAATTTTGAGGTTGGCGGTATAATGATTGACCATCGGATCAACATTCCCCGAACTGACCCCAAAGAACAGCCGTGGTTTACCCAGTTTCTTAAAATCCCCTTCAACTTTCCAATCTGGCTGTGATATGATACCAACACTAAATCCTGCATCCCAGAGGACTCTTCCGATCAATGCTGTCCCGAAAGATGGATGGTCAATGTAGGCGTCACCTGTTATGAGGATTATGTCAAATTCTTCTATGCCAAGTTTGCGGGCTTCGCGAATTGACATAGGAAGGAATTGAGGTTGAGGTAGTTTCATATTAAATTTCCCTTACGTTATTTCTCTTCCTTATTTTCTTAAGAGCTGTGCCGCAAACAGGGCAGTCATCCCCCTGTGGGAACCTGCGTCTGCACCCGATGCAGAATTTCTCCCATTGAATGACATCACGGATCTTTTTTTGACTTACAGGCCTAACTTTTATACCCAGATGGAGGGCAGTGTTCTGGACAGCGTAATCATCTGATATCAGAAAGGACTCTTCTTTTCTTGAAAATTCCAGAGCTTTAGCCAGGATATCAATGTCAGTTTTTGAAAGTTCCTCACTATCTTTAGTAAAACCTGCTTTTGTTTTTACTTCACTGATGAAACTGTAAAGTGGCGGCTCTACCCTGACATTCATCAGATCCAGCATGGTTCTGGATCTTCCATCTATGAGCTCTTCAACAACTGAAGGAACGGTTATTATAATTCCTTCGATCCTCTTTCCAATTATGAAAAGAGACGAATCTGCAATTTGGATCATAGTATAATCTGCTTAATTATTTTGATTCAATGGTAAAGTAAATGAAAATGTGCTGCCTTCTCCAAATATACTCTCTACCCACATCCTGCCCCCATGCTCTTCCACGAGTTGTTTTGCTACTGCAAGTCCCGCACCTGCACCACCGTATCTTCTGCTTATCCCCGAATCTGCCTGGTAGAAAGGAACAAAGAGACTGTCAATTTCCTTTTCTTCGATGCCTATACCTGTATCGGATACTGAGAATTGTACATTATCCCCAATTTTTTCAGCTGTGATATTAACAGTCCCCCCCTGGGGTTTGCTGAATTTTATTGCGTTATCGATAAGATTTATAAGGATCTGCTTGAATCTTAATTTATCTGCATCAATCTTTGAAAGTCCTGGATCGATCTCTTTTAGAATGTGAATTTTTTTCTGTCTGGCTTTATCTTTTACAAATATCAATGCCTCATCTATTGCTTCAATCACAGTGAACGAATGTATCGAAAGTGGAAGTTTTTCGCCAGATTCCACTTTTACAAGATCAAGCATGTCATTGATTATCCCGAGAAGATGTGTCGCGCTATAAAAAATATTATCTATATATTCCTCCTGTTTTTCATTTAATTCTCCGATTTTCTTGATCTTTAGCATTTGGGAGAAGCCCAGGACAGAATTCAAAGGAGTCCTGAGTTCATGGCTCATCTTCATAAGGAAATCTGATTTTACACGGCTTGCGCGCAAGGCTTCATCTTTGGCAATTATGAGCTTTTTTTCACTATTTCTCAGCTCAACTTCGATCTTTTTTCGTTTTTCGATCTCCTCTTCCAGCATTCTGATCCTTGATTCAAGTTTCAAAGATAATTGTGTGCTGTATTTTTTTAGATATTCTTTGTCAGTGATTTCAGGTCCTGCCAGCTTTGATTTTCTACTTTTTCGTTCGTTCATGACAGAATCGATCTCTTTTAGCAACTCTACTGGTTTTAAAGGCTTTTTGAGGAATCTTGCCGCTCCAAGGGAAAGGCCAAGTTCCCGATCCTCATCGCCAATAAAGTTTTTTGTGAAGAATATAAAAGGTATTCCCTTCGTTTTCTTTTTTCCTTTGATCTTTCGGATAAGCATGAACCCGTCCATCTCTGGCATAATTATGTCTGATATTATCAGGTCAGGGGGTTCTGTTTCAACCCTCTCAAGTGCTTCATACCCATTTTGCGCCTCAGAAAAATCAAATCCATGGGATAGCATTATCTTTGAAAGTAGTGTCCTGTATTTTGTATTATTATCAACTATAAGAACTTTCATTCTTTATTCCAATAAAAAAAGAAAAATCGTATAAAATCTTTTTATCTAACCCAGTTTCCCTATGCCATTAAAGTTTATCGAATTTTCAAGTGCATTAAGGACATCTTTGTCGTTGTTTTCAGCTATAATATATACCATAAACCTGTCCTTGATATTTATATATCTCCCATATGTCTTTCCACTTTTTGAATAGGTCTCAAAAGCAGGGAATCCTTTTACAGTCGTGGTCTTATAATATCCATCTGTGGATTCCCATTGTACAAAGCCCGACCATGCCTGGAACAATCCTACATTATAATATGCAGAGTCCATTATTGTTACAGTTGCACTTCCCGCATCATCTTTCGTGTATGCTCTGCTTGCCATGCTCCATGATCCTTCTTCTATAGTAAAGCTATTCCCCTGAGGTTCTTGCGCCGTCCAGCCTGCAGGAGATTCAGGCAGAAGTTCTATGAGCTTGCTGAAATGAACTGCTTGAACTGTTCCAGGGTCTGGTTTTTCAGGTGTTAGATCATTAGTTGATGATGGGGGCGCATTTTCTATATCAGTTCCCTGGTCTCCAGTATCTTTTCCAGTACACCCACTGAAAAGTAAAATTCCTGCTATGGCAATTATTGTAAAAAATTTTGTGTCAATTAAATTATAGGTCATATTTTTCCTCATAGATTGATTTATTCTAATTAATCATAAACATTTCCAAATTATCGGATTAATTTTTCATTCTGAAATCATTGGATTAAGTTTATCTCTTAAATATAAGATATATAATCAAGTGAAATATATGCAAAACCAGATACTTTGGCTTAGTAAGAAAGAAGTTGAATCGCTTCTTGATATGAAAGGAACACTAAAGGTCGTGGAAGAAGCATTCAGGCAGCACGGGCTTAAAAAAGTCCAGATGCCTTCCAAGCTCTACCTGTATTTTAAAAACCATAACGGTGACTTGCGGACAATGCCGGCATATCTTGAAGGTGAGGACATAACCGGGGTAAAAATAGTAAATGTTCATCCAGATAACCCGAAAATAGGGTTACCTACAGTTATGGCCCTTGTGATCCTTAATTCCACACAAACAGGCGCACCTCTTGCGATTATGGATGGAACGTATCTTACGGATATGAGAACAGGGGCAGCAGGAGGAGTAGCCGTGAAACATCTTTCTCGCAAGAATTCTAGAACTGTGGGATTTGTAGGAGCAGGTAACCAGGCAAGAACTCAATTGATTGCAATAAATGAAATTATGGATATCGATGAAATAAAAGTAACGAGTATGTCCGAAAAACAGACACTTGCATTCAAGGATGAGATGGAATTAATAACAGAGTGTGAAATTAGTCTAAAAAAGAACATAAAGGAAGTATGTGATTGCGATATTCTGGTTACGACCACGCCTTCAAGAAAACCAATTGTAATGGATGAATGGATCTCAGAAGGAACTCATATTAATGCAATAGGAGCGGATGCGCCCGGAAAAGAAGAACTAGATCCTCGAATACTAAACCGCGCCAGGGTAGTAGTTGATGATATCTCCCAGGCGTCTCATTCTGGCGAGATAAATATACCCTTTTCAAATGGGTCTTTTTCTGAAAAAGATATTTATTGCGAACTGGGCGAGGTAATTACAGGAAATAAGAAAGCAAGAACAAGGGATTCAGACATTACAGTTTTTGATTCGACGGGACTTGCGATCCAGGATGTTGCGACTGCGAATATGGTATATCTGAAGGCATTGAAGGCTAATATGGGGATAAGGTTGAAGCAATTCTAATGTTAGTCCTTTTTTAAATATTGATATCTTTTATATTTTACCTTTGTTCACCAAAACCTTTAATCTTTAATACAAACACTAACCGAAATGGAGCTAAAATCATGGCAGTTAAAAAATACGAAGCCGCTGTAACGATCGAGATCGATGAAGAAAAATGTAATGGCGACGGTGAATGTATTAACGTTTGCCCCACCAATGTTTTTGAACTTGTCGGTGGGAAATCAAAAGCCACACGAGTCGCTGATTGCATCGAATGCTGTGCATGTGTGGATTCATGCCCCACAAAAGCCATTAAACATAATTCCTGCTAAATACCCTAAATACCTTAACTTTGTAGAGATCTTATGTCATCAAATCGAACTAAAATCCTTGTTGTATTTTACAGCATGACAGGAAATGTGGCTAAACTTGCTGCGGCAGTAGCGCAGGGAGCAAATAGAGTTCCAGATACTGAAGTTAGGATCAGGCAGGTGCCTGAGCTTATTCCGAAAGAGAAATTCAATGAGGTAATGGCGAAAGTAAAACAAGAACTAAAGGATATACCGATTGCGACGATGGAAGACCTTGAATGGGCCAATGGTATCGCTTTTGGTACGCCCACAAGGTTTGGAAATATGTCTGCCCAGATGAAGAATTTCATAGATCAGACGGGTGGCCTCTGGCAAAAAGGTGCACTGGTCAACAAAGTCGCAGGGATATTCACAAGCACAAGCACCCAACATGGCGGACAGGAAAGTACTATCCTTACCTCGATGGTGCCATTATTCCATCATGGAATGATCTTAGTAGGTGTTCCATTTTCCGAAACAAGACTTTTTTCGATCGACCCGGTGTCAGGAGGATCCCCTTATGGTGCATCTTCAGTTTCAGGACCCGGTGCTGATAGGGCCCCTATTGAAAATGAGATAGAGATCGCAAAAACGCTGGGAAAGAGAATAGCGAATATCGCCAAAAAATTGGTTTGATAATTCAATAGCTATTTTTCTTCCAATCTGTTTATATAAACCGATTCAAATCTTTCTCGGGTCCTTTATCTCACCATAAAGAGCGCTTGCGGCAGCAGTCGCAGGGGATGAAAGATATACGAATGCATCCGGACTTCCCTGCCTGCCTTTGAAATTGCGGTTCGATGTTGAAAGTCCAACTTCGCCTTTTCCAAGAAGACCGAACGACCCTCCCATGCATGGTCCGCAGCAAGGAGATTCCACGATGGCCCCTGCCTCCATGAATTGTTCAATATAACCAGCTCGAAGTACTTTCATGTATTCAGTATGTGAAGCCGGGATGATGAGAAGGCGAACCCCTTTTGCCACTTTTTCACCCTTCATCATTTTTGCTACGATCTCAATATCCTCAAAACGCCCATTTGTGCATGAGCCCACGAAAACCTGATCGATCTTTGTACCTTCGACTTCTTCTACGGATTTGACATTATCAACATTATGCGGACATGCTACCTGAGGTGAAAGGTCGCTGACATCATATTGTTTTATCCGGGCAAATGATGCGTCTTCATCGCTCTTCCACTTATGATCAAGCTTAAAATCTGGTATCCTTTCCTGGAGGTACTTTTCAGTGACCTTATCAGCTTCCACGATCCCTGCTTTTCCGCCCATTTCGATAGCCATATTGGACATGGTCATCCTTTGTGATATATCCATATCCCTTACTGTCGAACCGCAAAAGTCTGCAGCCATATAACGTGCTCCTTCTACACCAACATCACCAATGAGATGAAGAATTACATCTTTTGAATGAACATATTTTGGAAGTTTACCTTCGATCTCAAATCTCAGTGTCTGTGGTACACGGAACCAGAGTTTTCCGGTCGCAAAAACAAATCCCATATCTGTGCTTCCAATTCCTGTGGAAAACGCGCCCAGTGCGCCATATGCACACGTGTGAGAGTCAGAACCTACGATCAGGTCACCTGGCCTCACATGCCCTTTTTCCGGCATCACCTGGTGACACACACCTTCAAAAACATCATAGTTAAGAATGCCCTGCTCCTTTGCGAACCCGCGCAGGAATATGTGGTTTGCAGCAGCATTGAGTGAATCGGCCGGGACCTGGTGGTCAAATAGTATTACTATCTTTTTTGGATCCCATACTTTTTGATTTTTCTTTCCTTTTACTATTTCCCTGAATGCTTCAACAGCAAGAGGGCCAGTGATATCATGGGTCATGGCGTTATCGATATTTGCGAGGACAAAATCTCCCGCTTTAACTTTTTTACCGCATGCTTTACTGAAAATCTTTTCTGAGATCGTTTGTGCCATGAAACCTTAATGATAGCGTGGAATTATTAAATCTTTTGCTGTGACCTGGAGGATTTCTCGTTGAAAACTATTTAGGTGAATAATTTGTTTCCGATTTTTTCCAGCCTATAAAGATTCCCGCCTGTCAAGAATATAATTAATGATACAAATGCATGCAGAAGCGAGATATGCTTTTTCCCCTATGGAGACTTTCTTTCCATAACGAAGCACGAAATCCTCATCTTTCTTTGGCAGGCCTACCTGGTCCCCCAGAACGAAAACAGGGTCGGTACCAAGATCAATGGTGTTTATGCTCTCCCCCGATTCTTCCAGGACAAAGATATTTTTCTTCTCTTTTACCAGATTCTGAAGACTATTTTTTCTCAAGGTTATCCCTGGATGTTCCCTTCCAGAAAGGACATTTCGAAATATTCCTTCCCAGGTGTTTTCATCCGTGCGCACATCCCTGAGTTTTTCCCCATCTACTATGAGTTCAAGTGGCGGGTTTGGCGGCCCACCCAGCAAAGCATGGAAAACCACATCTCTTCGCATGGCATGAGAGCGAAATAGCGACATCAATATGGACTGGTAAACCACATCCAGCCTTCCAGCTTCCCTCAAGCTATGGAATCGTGAGTCTGTCCTTCCTGTTCTTGAAAATAAAATGAATTCGCGCATCAGTTATCTATTTCCTATGCTATTTTTTTTGCCATATCCTGTATAATATACTTTCTTCTAATATAATCTAATATTGATGTATCTTTTTATTGATGTATTCAAAAGCTTATAACTTATATACCTTAACCGACATCAAAACGGGTCATGATCAAATACGCTGATAGGATCAATTCATTACCCCCATATTTATTTGCTGCTATCGATAAAGCAAAAGCTGAGGTCATTAAGAAAGGTGTGGATGTTATCAACCTTGGAATAGGTGACCCTGACATGCCAACACCCCCTCATATTGTTGATGCCATGAAGAAGTCACTGGATAATCCGGCCAGGCATCGATATCCTTCTTATGAAGGTATGCTCTCTTTTCGAAATGCTGCGGCACAATGGTATAAAAAAATAATGAATGTGGCGCTTAACCCCGAAGATGAGGTTCTAACCCTGATCGGTTCAAAGGAAGGAATAGCCCATATCCCACTCGCTTTCCTGAACCCCGGTGATGTGTCTCTGGTTCCTGACCCGGGATATCCTGTTTATAATATAGGTTCGATACTAGCCAGTGCAAAGCCGTTCAAGATGCCACTTCTTGCAGAAAATGAATTTCTTCCTGACCTTGATGCAATTCCAAAAGATATCGCAAAGAAAGCAAAACTCATGTTCCTGAATTATCCCAATAATCCGACTTCTGCGACAGCATCATTAAAATTCTTTGAAGAAGTCGTCGAATATGCACATGAAAATGATATCATCGTGGTCCATGATGATGCCTATTCAGAGATGACATTCGATGGTTACAAGGCGCCAAGTTTCCTGAATGCCAGCGGAGCAAGAGATGTAGGTATCGAAATGCATTCCCTTTCAAAAACATATAATATGACCGGCTGGAGACTTGGTTTTGCAGTTGGCAATAAAGATATACTGGAAGGCCTTGGAAAAGTGAAAACAAATGTGGATTCTGGAGCATTTGAATCCGTACAGGAAGCAGGTATTGCAGCCCTTACCGGACCCCAGGATTGCGTCAGGGATATGAATAAAATGTACAGGCAAAGGCGTGATGCGCTTCTCACCGGACTTTCGGAACTCGGACTTGATGTGAAACCTCCAAAAGCCACATTTTATGTCTGGGCGCATGTGAATGGAAAAGCTTCCGACTTTTCAACAATGCTTCTTGAAAAGGCAGGGATCGTAGCTACCCCGGGCAATGGTTTTGGGGAATATGGTGAAGGATATGTACGATTCGCACTCACCCAGTCGGTAGAGAAGATAAATGAAGCTGTGGAGAGAATGCGAAAACTTGATATTTGAACATGTAAACAAGCCAGTCTATAGATTTGCAGAACCAAAAGGTAAAATCTATTTATGATAAATACAAGTTGGAACGAAATATGCTATTAAATAGAAATCCTTTTCATGTATTCAGGTATTGGGTGTAAATAATGGACATTGAGCAACTTTTAGCACAGCGGGCAAGAATGGTTGACACTGAAATGCTAAACCTTCTCAGTGACATAAAACCCCCTGAACTTGCAGCAGCTGTCAGTTATGCCATTTCTTCAAAAGGAAAACGTATTAGACCTGCTCTTGTGACACTGGCAAGTGAAGCAGTTGGCGGAACAGCTGAAAAAGCCTGCTTTGCAGGAGCATCTATTGAATTGATCCATTCCTCATCTCTGGTTCTTGATGATGTTATTGATAAATCAGAAAAAAGACGCGGCAAATCTACAGTACATACCCTCTGGGGAAATGATATGGCCCTGCTGACCGTCCAGATACTTGCTGCTCTTTCGCTTCGTATAGCAGCCCGTGATCCAAGACTGATCCATGCAATAGCAGATTCATTGTTTTATATGGGCGAAGGTGAAGCCATGGAGCTTGTGGACTTCGCAAAAGATAAAAAAAGTTATCTTGATCTGGCGTTTCGAAAAACGGGTTCCCTTTTCAGTTCAGCTGCAGAAGTGGGCGCACTCGTTGGTGGAGGAGATGAGACCCAGATAAATGATCTTAAAGGTTACGGAAATCATATAGGCATAGCTTTCCAGATCCGGGATGATATACTGGATTGCATTTCAAAAGAAGATGAAATTGGAAAACCAGTGAAGAAAGACCTTTTTATGGGAAGGCCATCCATCGTATTGCTTGATGCTATAAATTCCGGGATATCCATTGAAAGAATGATGAAATGCAACAACGGAGAACTCATGGATCTTGTTTCTGAATCCATCGAAAATGCCAAGATCACGGCAAATGAGGAATATGAAATTGCAAAAAGCAAGCTTGATAACCTTGATGATAGTTTCGCCAGGACAAAGCTTAATGAACTGGGCGAATACATAATAAGTCGCAGCAAATAATAATGGAATCCGATAATAGCGGTTCATTTTATAATTTCCTGCCAGAAGGATGCCGATTGTGTTACAAAGGGGCGAAGATGGTTCTTTTTGTCACAGGAATATGCGGGAAGAATTGTTTTTATTGTCCGGTTTCAAATGAGAGGCGGGAAAAGGACATAATTTTTGTAAATGAAAGAAGAGTAAGCAGGGATGAAGATCTCATCGAGGAAGCTCTTTTGATGGATGCCCTTGGGACCGGGATAACAGGCGGAGAGCCTCTTTTAAGACTTGACAGGGTTGTTCATTACATAAAACTCCTCAAAAATAAATTTGGAAGATCACATCATATTCATTTATATACTGCCCTTGCTCCTGACAGGGGAGTACTTGAATCTCTAAAGAATGCAGGCCTTGATGAAATACGATTCCATCCTCCACAGGATTTGCTGCCGATCCTGGACAGAACCGATTACAGAGCATCACTAATTGAATCATATAACCTTGGCCTTTCTGTGGGAATAGAGATCCCATCTATTAAATGCGATCTTAATGAGGTTATTTCGTTATTGACAGAAGTGAATGGTTTCCTGAACCTGAATGAGCTTGAATTTTCTGAAACGAATTTCTCATGCCTTAAGGACCGCGAATATGTGGTACTAAATGACACATCCTCAGCCGCCATTGGAAGTAAGGAAGCAGCTCAGGCTCTGGATTATGGTAAGTTGCATTTTTGCTCTTCAAGATTCAAAGATGCAGTACAGCTCAGGGAAAGATTCAAAAGGATCGCAAAAAGATCAGCCAGGAATTTTGATGAGGTCACAGAAGATGGAACTCTTGTTTATGGTCTTATTGAAGGGAATTGCATTGATATTTTGAAAGAGATAGGAGTCCAGGATGCAATGTACGAAGTCATGGAAGGTACTGTAGAGATAGCATGGTGGATCGCAGAGGATCTTGCCGGGGAATTGAACAAAATCGGATGCCGGGTATCTGTTATTGAAAGATACCCTATGAAAAATGGGATGATCGCCGAACGAACACCGCTTTAATTCATGGAAAGGTATAAACTCTTAAAATTAAATAAGGTCAAAGGTGGTTTTACTGAACGGAAAAGAAAATGAAGCTATAAAAGAACGGCTTACAAAATACCTGATGAGGGATGAGACCGGGATCAGAAAGTCTGTCCTGAAATTGTTTCTCAGTGAGCAGCCTTATACGACCCAGAACGTCTTTGATCGTCTTAAGGAACAGGGTTTTGATGTTAATTACAGGGGGGTTTCGGCCATGGTCGGGCTTATGAACACAAGACTTGGCATTTTGAGGATAGATGTCAAAGGCGATCACAATGTCTATTCACTTAAATATGAGTATAAGAACAGTGTTAAAGTGACAATGGATAATTATTAATAGTTATATAAAATTATTTTTTTAATATTAATATTTTAAAATGCTTATATGGCATAAGGCTATCGAAAGCCCATCTGCAGCGTCATCAGGTTGAGGTATCTCATCCAGATTGAGTATCCTTTTGATCATTTCCTGCATCTGCTTCTTATCTGCCCGCCCTGAACCGGTTATTGCCTGTTTCACCTGGCTGGGTGTATATTCAAAAATTGGGACGTTTTTTTGCTGTGCAGCAAGGAATATAACTCCTCTTGCTTCGCTTACACTCATCGCATTGGTGACATTTGTATTGAAAAACAGTCGTTCAACAGCGATCACTTCAGGTTCATATTTTTCAAACAGGGAATTTACCTCGGAATAAATTTGTTCAAGGCGCTGTGGGGTTTTCTTATCCGCGGATGTCCTGATGCAACCATAACTTATCGGGGTTATCGTCCCATTATTTGTGCTTATGACACCAAAACCCACGATCGCAAGCCCCGGATCTATTCCTATAACTATCATTGTGATCTGAATGAGTTAAACATTTATTTGCTTTTTCCTATCAAAAAGGTTATAAGATGTATCACCAATAAAACAACTCAATTATCACTATCAAATGAGGATTTTTATGACAGAAAAAATTGGAATACTCGCACTCGGACACGGAAGCAGACACCCCCATAATAAAGAAGTTGTCAATGGGGTTGCGGAACTTATCGCCAAAAAATACAAGAACACCATAGTTCGCATAGGTTTTATGAATATGAATACCCCGACTATGAAGGAAGGGCTTGATGGTTTCAAAGGAACTGGCGTTTCCACTATCGTGGCAATTCCCATTTTCCTGGCTCACGGCGTGCATACTATGGAAGATATCCCCCAGATACTTGGCGTCAGCAAAGAATCGCGAAGGGCGAATATAAAACTTGGTGACAAAGATGTTACTCTGATCTATTCAGAGCCACTGGGAATCGATGACCTGGTCGCAGACCTGGCATATAAGAGGGTGATGGAAGCCATTTCTCATTGAAGTTGTCATACCCAAAAATCCCAATTATCATGTTCGAAATAACCGGGATATCCATGAAGAATGGAACCGCGGATAAACACAGATGAACGCAGATTTATGATTAAATTCTGTCCAGTAAACGATGACGGCTCATTGCTTCTCAAGAAAAACTCAAAAATAGCAGTTCTTGACTTAACCCATGGCGGCATCGTCATAGCCAGGAAATTAACCAAAATCACGGGATCAGTCACAGGAGTAGATGTTTACAAAACACTTGCTCCTGAATCCCTGAATGAACTTGAAAAAGAGGGGATAAAGATATCGACTGAACCTCTTGATCCATCGATTTTTGACATTATAATTGCCCCGGTACATCTTGATCCCGATTATCCGATGATTGCGAAGGCTTCAGCTCGAAATATCCCAATTATATCACATCATCAAGCTGTTGGGCATATTCTATCAACCTACAACCTGGCGAACAAGACCTTCATCGAACTGACAGGGACAAAGGCAAAAACAAGCACAGCGATCCTTCTTGCAGATATTTTATCCACACAAAAAAAAGTTATCTCGCATACGAGCAGGGGACTTGAAGATCGAAGTACCGGAACAATAATTAAGAAAGGACTGAGCATAACTCCGGCAAGCATCATGACCGCGCTTGATATCGTAAAGGATGAGAAGATCGATTTTGATATCTTTATAGCTGAAGTTTCGATCGGTGGAACTGGTTTTGCTGATATCGGGATAATCACAACAATCACAAATGATTATAAGATAGCAAATAACAAAAAGCTTGCAAGCGACTCAAAACGCCGTATGGTACTTGATGCAAAAAAAGGTAGTAAACTTGTGGTGAATAATGACGCATTGAGGTTTTTCGGGGCATGCAGAAGGGATATCGAAGTTATATCGTTCACCGATTCTATCAATGCAACATGTAATGTCTATTATGAGAATATTGATACTAAAGGTGGAACGATCGCTTATTTTCTCGGCAAGGAACATGGAAAGATAGGGGTCAGGGAAGCTTCAGATTACGATATAACTTCATATAAAACCGCTTTCGTATGCGCCGCAGCTGCAGCTCTCGTATTGCATATTGACCCGGATACCATTGAGGAAGCTTTTCTGGGCTTTAGGGGCGCGCAGGGTCGCATGACTAAAAGATCGGTTGATGGAAGAATATTTATAGATAATTCTAACTCCGGAATGGATATCAGGACAGCCAAAAAAGCGCTCAGTTATGCAAAGGAAGACAAAGGAAGGATCATAATGGTTCTCGGGGAAGAGGCAAAAGAAGTATGCGAAGGCCTTGATCCCTCAGGAGTCGAGCAGTTTATCAAAGACCACCTCCATGAGCTTCAATATCTCGTTCTTGTAGGCGAAAGAATGAAACCACTTACAAAAGATTCTCCTGATCCAGGAGAAGTAAAAATATATTATGCTTGCGATCTGCCCGGAGGAATCACACTTGCAAAGTCATTGACAGGGGAAAAGGATATTATTTTATCCTGTGTGAAGTGCTTCAGGTAAAAAATTATGAAACTTAATAAAAAGATCATTCCGGCAAAAATAACCACAAACATGTCTGCAGGAGAGCTTGTCACAAGTCTTAAGGGCTGTGCCTTCGGAGCAGGTCGCCTTTATGAGGCAGTTGACATCTACAGGGAAATGCAGGCTGACCCTGAGTGCACAAAATTCTTTGGATTTGCCGGGGCTATGGTCCCTGCAGGAATGAGGCAAATTGTCAGCGACATGATCCGAAATGGTGAGATCGATATTCTTGTAAGCACAGGCGCCAACCTTGTCCATGATATTATCGAATCCCTGGGACTTTACCATTACAAAGGAACGGATGCTGCTGATGATATCAAGTTGAAACAGGAAGCAGTCAACCGCATATATGATGTTTTCCTCCCTGAGCATCATTTTACTGATCTTGAAGAAAAGCTCCAATCCATCTTCAGGGAGATCCCTGAGAAACTTTCTATCACAGAACTTCTTTCCCACATCGGGGCGCGTCTTGACGATGACAACTCCATTTTAAAAAGCGCATATGACATGGGCGTTCCAGTTTACTGCCCTGCCATACAGGATTCTATAATAGGCCTGCAGGCATGGCTGTATAAGCAGACAAAGCCCCTGAACGTAGATGTTTTTGCCGATATGAGGGGTTTGATCGACAGATGTTACGATGCAAAACGAACAGGCGTTATGATCATAGGCGGGGGCGTTCCCAAGAATTTCATTTTACAGTCCATGCTTGTCACTCCGCGCTCTTTTGACTATGCCATCCAGCTCACGATGGACAGACCTGAGACCGGTGGCCTTTCAGGCGCAACGCTTGATGAAGCTCGTTCATGGGGAAAGATCGGGGAAAACGCACGATCTGTGACCGTATATTCGGATGCGACCATTACGCTGCCTATGATCGTGGCTGCTGCAAAATGCAGGAAGTAACAGTGATTTGTCACCAGTGACTTGAAAGAGATAGTTTCTAAGGAATATCTTAAACTTCTTTGATCAATTTGATAAGCTGGTTCGTCAGGTCTTCAATATTTCGCTCCATCATTTTTACCTTTTCGAACAGATCCCTGATTTGCATATTTCTAGCAGCATATCCTTTTTCCTTTTCAGATGCCTCTTCTTCTTTTTGTTGACTCTTCTGGCATTTTGTACGATGTCTTCTTATCCCTCTTGAGTCAAACTTATTGCCACAGTATTCACATAATTCAGCAACCATATAACGGAGATATTCATTAATGGTATTAAATTAATAGTAAAGATATCAACATACAAAAAATCCTCTTGATGACATAATGAAAGAAGAAAACTATCCTCTGAGCTCCTTCACCCATCCCAGCAGCTCTTCTGACAACTCATCTTTCTCCAGGATCACTTCTATGAGAGAAAATTCTTTATCATCTTTCGCATCTTCAAAAGCTTTATAGAGCTTTTCACAGGTATCACATAAATACCCCTTACCGCCCCAGAGCTCTGCTATTCTGGAATAAGGCCAATTATCAAGCTCATTGAACCCGGCAGTTGGATCGAAAAGTTGCTGCATACCCCAGCGCTTATTATTAAAAATTATAAATATCGGATTTATGCCAAAGCGCGGACAGTGGCAAATCTCCTGTCCTGTCATCTGGAAAGCCCCGTCACCAATCAGAACAAGAGGACGCTGGCCTGTTGTAAGCATGTAGCCTATAGCAGCCGGGGCGCCAAAGCCCATAGTACAATAATACGCACTTGCCATGACCATGGGCGCATTAATGCTCAATGTTGTGAAAAGACAGTCGCCGGTATCCGAAACAATCGGCATCTGCCCATATTCGCTAAAGAACCAGTTGATAGCATCGATCATCTCTCCCGTGGTGATGGATGAAACCGTCAATTTGCATGATCTATTTATCACAACATCCTGCTTTTTTGGAAGATCTAAAGTACATTTCTCCAATTTATTTCTTAGAAGTTCTTCCATTAACATCTTAAGCGGGACATCGTGGTAAATATGATTTTGTATCTGGACCTGTCTGGAAACTGATAGAATCATGCTTTCCTGTTTGAGTTTCTTGATCTTGATGCCTAGGTTGGCATCCGCTATAATAACACCCAGCATCAGGAGACAGTCCGATCCTTCGACAAGCTCCATGGCAACTTTATTACCTGCAAGTCCGACATAGGTCCCATAGTAAAGTGGATGTTCATTCGGAATAATATCCCTTGCCAGGAAAGCTGTAACCAGAGGAATGTTCAATCTCTCTGCCAGTGAAATTACTGAGGTGTTGAGCTTGAAGCGCTCAGTTTCAACCCCGGCCAGTATGACCGGTCTTTTTGCATTTGATATTCTTTGCAATATCTCTTCAGATGCTTCTTTTATTGCCCCAGAATTTATTGGATAAAATAATGCTTCCTTTTCCTCAGGTATGAATATTTTTTCATCCACCATATCCCTGGGGAGTTCTATGTATACCGGGAGCATGAATTCCGAACAGGCGCTCAGGGCATTCTGTATCTTCATATATGCAGTTTTCGGGCTGTCCAGAAGCACAGCTTCAACAGTAACCTCCCTGAAAATATTGAGCTGTGAGGTGAAGTTCTTTATTGTGTGATGAAGAAGATCACCTTTTATTTTCTCGTTTTCACCCGGCGCTCCTGAGATAATTATGAGTGGCGTTTTCTCTGCGTATGCGCAGGCAACCGAGTTGAGCATGTTCAGCCCACCGACTCCGAATGTAACAACCGCCACTGCGGGTTTTTGAGTTGCTCTTGCCGAGCCGATAGCAGCGAATCCAACGCCTGGCTCATGGGAAAAAGTGTATATATCAAGATCCGGATCATCCTCGATCACCTTGAAGAACCTGATAACCATATCCCCTGGAATGCCAAAAACTGACGTTATGCCAAGTTCTTTTATTGCCTCAAGGAGGTACTCGCCTATGGTCAGGTTTTTTTTCATTATGCTTTGACTCCAGATAGCCTATTTTATCTATACATCAGATATGATAGCTATTCCTCCGATCTCATCAGTGTAGCTATAGGGCGGGTATGAAACCTTGTTTCCTCTCCAGAATACGCGGGGCACCGATCCTGACACCCGCCCGCGTGCGGAAACAGTGATATCATGATTATTTGATTCCGGGTCAACACTTACATTCCATGAAACGAATACATTTTCCCCTGCCGGTAGATCGCCAAGAACAACACTTGCAGAAGGATCATCAAGATGAATTCCAGATGGAAGATCGATTTTCGCCGTTGTATTTGATGCTGGATAATCTGAGCAGTTAAATGGTCCCATACATGGATATGTTATCGTTGCTTTAACCATCATCGAACCTTCGGTTGTCCTTTCTGTTGTTTGGAGGTCTATTGACCATGGCATCATTATTGCTCCCCAATGTGGGTGTGAAGTCCCATATTCTGAATAATTCCATCCTTTCTGGAAATCATCCATAGTCCATGTTACTGTCCCGTCGGGATTGGTCAGACGTTTCTGGTCTCTTCCCCAGGGGTCAATAAAATAGGTCTCATTTTTAATCTCATTGTATCCAACAATTACCCTGTAATGACCTCCATCATCCTCTGGAGCATACCTCATAAGCAATACAACGGGAATGTCTGCTGCAATAAGCTCTTTAAGATCAGTCCACCAGAAGGTGTCATTTGAATAACTGAAGGTGGAATAACCTAATGACCGTTCTGCAAATCCGGCCAATGGAGCAGAATGAGGAAAGAAGGAACCCTGAGCAGCACTTAAATGACTAAAATGACCGGTTCGTACCATATCCCATGTCCATGTCCCGTCCGAAGAGGTTCGAGCAACATCAGCTATGGATTTTTGATCGATGTCCACACCATTGTAATCAAACATTGTTTCAAGGGCAGCTGGACCGCAGCTTAGACCATTGAGCTGTTTATGCATAGGTACGTCTTTGATCATATAAGCATCCGGCGACGCACTGCTGACAAGACTAAATATGATCAGTATTAGTATTATCGATATTAATAAAACTTTAATGCTTTTTTCATTTTTCATCCTTTCACCTGTTCCTTAATGCCTCCTTTGCCTTTTCCTTTTCGGGAAACCCCACAAATGCGACCTTATCATCGATCAAAATGACCTTCATGTCTACTCAATGCACTTATTGTCCCTGGATTGACATTTCGGGCAACGCAAATTTGTACCGATACCTTTGAATTTTTTCCCACAGGCATTGCATAGATATTCATGCGGTTCCATACCGCCTTCAAGTTCTACTCCAAACGAATCGCCTACACTGCACATATTACCTCCTCGTTTTTAATTTTGCAGGTTTGAGCCTACAAATTATAATTATCATTCGTGGTATTTCTAGTTTGTCCATGTACATTAATAATCTTTATACTTAACGGGATATAAATGATTAAAATTATCGATCCCGGAGATATACAAATGACAAAAGAACAGGTATTTATTACAGTCATCGGAAAAGACCAGAAGGGAATAATCGCAAGGATATCAAATGCTGTTTTTGCTCACAATATTAATATCGAAGACCTGAACCAGAAAATCATGGGGGGATATTTTGTCATGACCTTGCTGGCAGATACAACAGATTCTATAATATCAATAACCCAGTTGAAAAAAGAACTTTCAATAATAGAGCAGGAAATAGGCCTTAAGATCCAGGTCCAGCATGAGAATATCTTCCAGGCAATGCACAGGGTGTAACCAATGGAATATTCACTCGAAGAGGTAATGGAAACAGTCCAGATGACCCTGTATCATAATTTTGATATCAGGACAGTGACTCTGGGGATCAACCTTAAGGACTGTATAAACTCAGACCTTGACATTTTTAAGGCAAACATTTATGAAAGAATTTCAGGTTATGGAGATAAGCTGATCACTGAAGCTCAAAAACTTGAGGATAAATACGGTATTCCCATAATCAATAAAAGGATATCTGTAACCCCGATCGCATTGATAATCGAAGCCTGCACCGAACCTGATGCGCCTGTTGAAATTGCAAAAGTCCTTGATAAAGCATCAAGAGATGTTGGGATCGATTTTATTGGGGGCTATGGGGCTCTTGTCCAGAAAGGAATGACAAAGGCAGATGAAAGGCTTATTCTATCGCTGCCTGAGGTTTTCTCATCGACTGAAAGAGTCTGTGGTTTCTTGAACGTGGCTTCGACCGTTTCAGGTATGAACATGGATGCAGTGATAAGGTTAGGGAATACATTAAAAGAAATTGCAGACAAGACCCAGAATGGGATCGGATGCGCCAAATTCGTTGTTTTCGCAAATGCACCTGAAGATAATCCTTTTATGGCCGGCGCTTTCCATGGGATCGGAGAACCTGATTTTTCACTCAATATCGGGATCAGCGGTCCCGGGGTTGTTAGAAGCGTGGTTGAGAAGAACAAAAATTGCAACCTCACCCAGCTTTCCGAGGTCATAAAGCGCACCACTTTTAAGATAACAAGAGCAGGCGAACTCATTGGGAGGGAACTGGCATCAAATCTAAACGTTCCTTTCGGGATCGTGGATATATCCCTTGCATCCACAACAAAAGTCGGGGATTCGGTCGCCGGGATAGTAGAGATGATGGGAATCGAGAAAATGGGAGCCCCTGGAAGCACCGCAGCGCTTGCTCTCCTTATCGATGCAGTCAAAAAAGGCGGCGCTATGGCATCAGGCAACGTAGGCGGATTGAGTGGTACTTTCATTCCAGTAAGTGAGGATTCCTGCATGAACGAAGCTGTAAGAGTGGGCGCACTTTCCATCGAGAAGCTTGAAGCGCTCACCGCTGTTTGTTCTGTGGGGCTTGATATGATAGCGATCCCGGGAGATACAAAGTCAGAGACTATCTCAGCGATAATCGCAGATGAACTTTCCATCGGTGTTGTGAACGGGAAGACGACAGGCGTGCGGCTCATTCCTGTGCCTGGAAAGAAGGCAGGAGATTATGTGAATTTCGGGGGGCTTCTGGGTGAGACTTATGTGATGGAAGTCAGCGCATTTTCTTCGCATGATTTCATTTTAAGGGGGGGAAGGATGCCAAGTCCGATAACGAGTATGAGGAATTAGCATTATTATTAGTAATTATAATATTTAATAATTACATAATTGCATTTACATGTGCAGAAATCTTTTATAGTTCATAGAACAATTGTTAATTATATAATAGTCTGGCAAAAAATGGGGTAGAGCAGCTATTGTCAGAAGAGGTGGGGAATATGATTAACTCAAATATTAATGGAGGCAAAGCCCTCAAGATAGTTGTTGGATTCTTAATGCTGTCGTTATATCTTGCCTGGGTTGCCAGTGCCGCAACTCTTACGGTGAACGCAAGCGGTGGTGCGGAGTATATGAAGATACAAGATGCTATAAATGATGGGAGTGCCGGGGATACGATATTAGTTTACAGCGGCACTTATTACGAAAACGTGAATGTGACAAAACAGTTATTCATGCGTGGCATTGGCAGTCCTTTGGTAAACGGGGGTGGGGGGGGAAGTGCAATCACACTTGAGTCGGATGGGATTGTAATTGAAGGATTTACCGCGACAGGGGTCACCTCTTATCCAGAAGCGGGGATCAAAATCGTTTCAAATAACAACACGCTCAGAGGGAACAATGCCAGTTCGAACGACCACAACGGCATCTATCTTGACTCTGTTAGCAATAACAACACTGTGATCGGCAACAATGCATCGAACAACTGGAACGGTATCTCTCTGCAATATTCCAGCAATAACAACACGGTAATTGGCAACAATGCATCGAACAACATGCGCGGTATCTATCTGTATTATTCCAGCAACAACACGATCAGCGGCAACAATGCATCGAACAACACTAACGGCATATCTCTGGAATATTCCACCAGCAACACAATCAGCGGCAACAATGCTAACTCGAATATTAATCATGGCATCCTTTTATCCGATTCCAGCAATAACAACATGCTCAGCGGGAATAATGTATCGAACAACGGCTTATATGGCATATATCTATTCGGCAGCAACAACACGATCATCGGCAACAATGCATCGAACAACGACTACGGCATCTTTCTGCAATATTCCAGCAACAACACGATCACCGGGAACAATGCCAATTCAAACAATTACACCGGTATCTCTGTGTATTATTCCAGCAATAACAACACGCTTATCGGCAACAATGGTTCGAACAACTGGATGGGCATCTCTCTACAATATTCCAGCAATAACAACACGCTCAGCGGCAATATTGCCAACTCAAATAGCTGGAGTGGTATCGATCTGTACTCTTCCAGTAAAAATATACTGAGCACCAACATTGTCAGAACTAATAACGGGTACGGCATCTATCTGGCCTATTCCAGCAACAACAAATTCTATCATAATAATCTCATAACCAATACAAACCAAGCTTATAGCGACAACACTAACTCGTGGGACTCCGGCTACCCATCCGGCGGCAACTATTGGAGCGATTATACCGGTATAGACTCCAATAGCGACGACATCGGCGATACACCTTACAATATTGGAGGAGGTGCCGGGGCGCAGGACAGGTATCCCTTTATGATAGAAAATGGATGGTTAAAATCCGAACAAAAGCCTCTAGCTTTAATAAACTCAAGTTCATTTGTTGAAAACAGGACTGCAATTATAACCTGGAGCACTAATAATTTCGCAGACAGTTTGGTTAAGTACGGCATAACCCCGGGGAACTATCCTTTCAATGTGCATTTTAATGAGAGCGTTACTTTCCATAACGTCACCCTGACAAATCTATCACCTGACACTAACTATTATTTCGTAATAAACAGCACGGATGCTGCGTTTTCAATGCAGAGTCAAGAGTTAGTTTTTTGGACTCCTTATAATAATTTTCAGGGGAATTCCAATCTCACAAATATTGAAATACAGCAGCTTACCGATTATGAAGAGTTGGCAAGTTCACCTGTTTGGATTGAGGATAAGATATTCTATGCCTCGAATAGAACTGGAAATATGGATGTCTGGGTAATGGATAAAGATGGATCTAACAAAACGCAGATCACTAATTCATCTTCTGAGGAATATCCATCCGATGGTTGGGTTTTATCGGAAAATAATTCGAAAATATATAAAATTATATATGTTTCAAGAATTAACGGACACAGTAGTATCTGGATAATAAACGGAGATGGAACCAACAGCACTCAACTGATAAATGACAGTTATGAAAATTTAGACCCTGTCTTAGTCAGTGTGCCAATACCTGTGATTTTCGGAATGCAACCATCTGGGACAATAGACAATAATGTGCCTTTAATCAATGCCAGCTACTATAGTAATTATGGAAATATTAGCAAAGTGAATCTTTCAGTGGATGGTTTTGATGTAACGTCAAATGCTAGTATTTCAGCTTCGAATTTGAGCTATATTCCAACAGAACCTATAGGAATGGGTGGGCATAATTTTACTGTTAAAGTAGAAACTGACAAAAATACAACAGGGTTCGGTTCTCAATCTTTTGATATAAGATACATCTACAATACATCACCTCAGTCATGTATAGTGTTAAATGATACGCCAAGAATCAGTGCTAATATCTCAGTAGGCTACGGTAATATTTCATCGTTTGTTATGATCCTTGATGAAATTAACGTAACTTCAAATTTAACAATTTACCCTTCCTATATTGAATATATTCCAAATGTGCCTTTGGTCAATGGATCCCATTCAGTATATACAGAAGTAAATACAGAAATAAAAAGCATAAAGGGTTTTTCTGATAACAAAACATGGACATTTGTTTTAAATAATTCTATGATTCCGATTCCTTCTTGTTATGGTGGCAGTGGTGGAGGAGGCGGTGGTGGTGGAGGATACCAAAAAATTATATTTGCTTCCAATCGCTCAGGAAATTTTGACCTCTGGATGATGAATCTTAACGGAACTGGATTAGAGCAAATGAATTACGAGCCCTCTAATGAAACCTCCCCCGCATGGATTGAATCTAAAGTTGTATACGTATCAGATAAATCGGGTAACAAAGATATCTGGTCGATGGATGTCAACGGATCTAATAAAAAACAGCTTACAAATTCAGTTTTAGATGAAGATATGCCATCTTCGAGCTATGTTGGTGGAATTATATATACAGAAAGTAAAGATGGAGTTTCCAATTTATATGCCATGAATACAAATGGCACAGGAAACATCAAAATAACCAACAGCTCTTCATTCAAGGCCATACCTGCACATTCTTCAATGTTTTCCCAATCGAATGAAGGTATTTTGTATGGTTCTGAAGGTAAAGCGCAAAGTGGTATATATCTAATGAATTTTGAAGAGAAAGGACTGAAAGCAAAGTTTTGGAATCTTCTTGAAAATTATTCTCTCCAGGCGACTTTTATTGATACGAAATCTAATCCAGCTCAAGCCTGGCTTAATCTCAAAAGGAACGGAATTCCAAAGGTTGATAATATAGTTGGAGTTGGAGATGCCTTTTCCATAGTAGATACGGGCAAAGTTGTTCTTACTGCTATTTTGAATAAAATTAGTAGCTCTGATAATTATTTCGAAGTTGAACTTTTAAATGTTACACAATATTCTTCCATCGATCGTAAGCGATTATTTACTAATGAAACGAAAATCCTTGTTAATAAAATTTTGTTAATAATTCCAACTCCAACACCAATACCTACCGATAATAGCGGTAATAGAGGTAATAGCGGTTATAACGGTTATAGCGGTAGCGGCAATAGTGGAAGCGGAGGAGGAGGCGGTGGCGGGTCATCGGGCGAAAATTACTCTAACATCGAAGTGGTAGAGAAATATGATATGCAGATCTCCAAGGATGTGCTCACATCCTACAGGTTCACTCATGCGAAGAATCCCATAATGTTCGTCAATATAACGGGAAACACCAGCCTTGGAATGATTACGGCATCAATGGAAGTATTGAAGAATATTTCTACTTTTGTGAATGTCTCACCTGAGGGGCTTGTTTATAAGAACGCAAACATCTGGGTTGGGACTTCAGGTTTTGCAACGCCAAAGAACATCAAGGAAGCTCTCATCAAATTCAGGATAGACAATGCATGGATGAGCACAAACGGTGTCTCAGAAAGCGATATAGTGCTAATGAAATGGGAAGGTAAAAGCTGGATAAAACTTGAGACTAAAGTATCGTCAAAAGACGACATTAACACATACTTTGAAGGTAAGACAAATGCTTTCTCACCATTTGCCATAGTTGCAAAGACAGCAGCGGCACCAAAACCCACGGTCACCAGGACTCCAATTAAAACACCAAAGGTCACAGCAACAGAAACAACGACACCTGAGCCTACAAAAAAGGTGCCAGGGTTCGGGATTGTTCTTACACTTCTGGGATTGATGGCGGTAATTTTAAGAAAGAGAGGCTGGTAGCTCTCTTTTTTATCCTTTTTTTCTGATCAAGGTAAGTATAATCGGGGTAAACTGGCACAGGAGTGCATGGATCAAAGCTGGATTAAGGTTAAATTCAATAAACCACTATTAAGAGCATGGCAGTTTCAATAGCACTTGCAGGGAAACCTAATTCCGGGAAATCCACATTTTTTAAAGCCGTTACGCTTTCAAACGTCGAAATAGCAAATTATCCATTCACGACCATCGATGCCAACCATGGCGTAGCGTATGCCAGGGCAAAATGTCCGTGCAGGGAGTTAAAACTTGATTGCGGCAATTGCAGGGAAGGTGTGAGGTTCGTACCTATCGAAATGATCGATGTGGCAGGGCTTGTGCCTGATGCCCACAAGGGAAAAGGGCTTGGCAATGAATTTCTGGATAACCTCAGGCAGGCAAAGGCCATAATCCATGTAATAGATGCATCAGGCGGCACTGACATTGAAGGAAATCCGGTTCCAGTGGGTTCGCATGACCCTCTTGGCGACATATCGTTCCTTGAACATGAGATTACCATGTGGATGGCCGGCATCCTGAAGCGCAACTGGGAAAGGCTTTCAAGAAAGGTGAACGCAGAAGGATTGAAGATCGAAGAAACGATAGCAGCACAGCTTGAAGGCGCAGGGATCACTGAAGGTCATGTAAAAACTGTACTTTCAAACATGAGATTGCCCCGCGATAAGCCTCAGGTCTGGACTGAAGAACAGATAGTCGAACTTTCAGATCAGCTCAGAGCCCAGAGCAAACCCATGGTACTGGCAGCAAATAAGATCGATCTGGCTTCACAGGAAAATATCGATCACCTTGTAAAAGCCGGGGCTATACCCGTCAGCGGCGCGACAGAAGTTGTGCTGCGGCTTGCTGACAAGGGGGGTGCGATCAAATATATTCCAGGGGATCCTGATTTTGTTGAATCGCCCAAACTTTCAGATGCTCAGAAGGAAGCTCTCATGAAGATTCGAGTATTGATGAAAAAAAATGGAGGCACAGGAATCCAGAAATGCATCAATGAAACGGTTTTTAAGCTTCTTGACCTCATCGTTGTATATCCTGTTGAGGATGAGAACAGGTTAACAGACAAACAGGGAAAAATGCTTCCTGATGCATTCCTGATGAAAAAAGGAAGTACCCCAAAAGATCTTGCATTCATTGTGCACACCGATATCGGAAAGAGTTTTCTTTATGCGGTGGATGCACGAACCAAGATGAGACTGGGAGAGAAGCATGAGTTGAAGAATGGGGATATTGTAAAGATAGTTTCTGTGAAATAGTTGATTGATAGCAAGGTTTATTGTCTATAAAGCTGTGATAGCATCCCTCGTTAAAAAAGGTGTTGGATTATTATTAACCTACCTTCTCAATAACGAAAATCCATAAATAGGGCTCGTGGTCTAGCCGGTTATGACGTCGCCTTGACATGGCGGAGATCCGGAGTTCGAATCTCCGCGGGCCCATAATTGTTTATTATCAATCAACAATAGAATATGGATTGCGCGGATGACGCTGATTAACACGGATCATGCACAATAATTGTATTCTCTGTAACAATTCTTCTGTTTTCCCCCTGGAATTTATTAAAACATATAAAAAACTCGGTTGTCGAGCTTATATGCATTGTCCAGAATGTGATCTGATCTTTGTGCCTGAATCATATCATCTTTCACTCCTGGATGAAGAAGCCCGGTATAATCTTCATAACAATACGATCTTAAATGAGGGATATGTTAATAATTTTAACGAAATAATATCCCTGGTCCGCAAGTATTGCCCTGATCTAAATTCAATACTTGATTATGGTTGTGGACCAGGACCAGTGCTGTCCGAACTGTTAAAAATAAATGGTTTTAATTGCGACATATATGATCCTATCTTTTTTCCAGATCGTCCAGATCGAACTTATGACCTCGTTATATCTACAGAGGTATTTGAGCATTTCAGGAATGTGAAGACTGAATTGAAAAAAGTACTTTCGCTTATTAGTCCGGGAGGATATCTTGTTGTAATGACGTTGCTTCATGATCCTGTCACAAATTTTGAAGATTGGTGGTATCACAGTGATCCTACACACATATCTTTTTTCAGCAGGAAGACTTTTGAATGGATTTGTGGAAAATATGATCTTAAATTTATGTTCTCAAATATGAAAAACATAATAATTATACAAAATTTATATAAATAGCAGATAGATTTATATAGCAATACACTTAATAAAATATTGGAGGATATGTATGGCAGATGTTAAGAAATCTTTAATGCAGGAGTTCATGGATTTCCTGAACAAATATGGTGTAATAGGACTTGCAGTTGCGTTCGTTATGGGTGCTGCTGTTACAAAACTTGTTTCGGCGCTGGTGACAGATCTGATAATGCCGATAATAGGTGCTGTGATCCCGGGAGGTGATTGGAGAGCAGCAACGGTGCAAATAGGAAACATAAAGTTCCTTGTAGGTGATTTCGCAGGGGCTCTGATAGATTTCATTATTATAGCTCTTGTAATATTCTTAATTGTAAAGCAAATCGTCAAAGAGAAGAAGTAATCAAAGACCGTTTATTCTAACTCACGTTTCAAAGAAACGTGAATTCCCCCTAATTTTTTAGCCAAAACCGTTATGCAATGGCCACTTTTTCGATTTAGATCTGTATGGCCTAACTTTTTAATTCATAATAATAGTTTAATAGCTATCG
>JAPMTR010000021.1 GCA_026552975.1 Candidatus Methanoperedens sp. | reverse complement strand
GGGTGGTGGATACTGCTGATCTTGTAATTATTGCCCAGCATTACGGTGAAGTCACAATGATAACACATCAGCGTTATGATGTTAATACTGACGGGATAGTAGATATCCTGGATCTAACCATCGCGGCCAATAATATTTAGAAGAAATTAGTTTGTGGTATTGACGCTTTCAAGGGCGTCAGTACTACGAACTAAAATTTTTTGATGATTTTTGCTTGAATTGAACGTCAATGATGGTAGCATGGGCGTACGTGAAGCGCCGGGAAAATTTATAATTATATTTTTATAATATTAAATGACACGAACAAGCAAAGCTTCTTCCTAATATTTGAATCCGAAACCCCAAATCCGTGAGAATCTGCGCAATCCGCGTCATCCGTGTTCCCTTCGTTTTGATGAATACTATTTCTTCAACCAGAACAACCATGTCCCTAACCCAGACTCTTCCATATCCTGCTGTCACAGGTAATTTAGAAAATTGTTGTTTTGGCGTCCGGGAAGCGCTGGGAACTGTAAATATATAAAATCAATGTAATTAATTGATGTAAATCTGCGTAATCTGCGGATTGGTTTTTCAATATAAATAGGGTACAATGGCATACGTGGTGCGCCAGGAAATTTATTTGCTTATTGCTATAATATTAAAAATCAACCACAGAGTGCTTGGCTTTTAAATATAGAAAAAGCGATACTATCAAAAAGGAATCAGCCTATCCATGATTATATCAATGACTGATTTTAAATTCATATCTGATGATGGATATACCCCCTTATCTTTATGCATGTGACGAGGAAAAGTATCCATTTCCTTATGGTGTGGCACATTATCCCATCGTATTATCAGATCACCATTTTCAAATTGCCATTGATATTTATATTTTTGTCGATAAACAATGTTATCCTTTATCTCAACATATTCAATGAAAAAGAGAATTGAACCGTCTATTAACTCGAGCTTGCCTTTCAAATATCCAAGGCTGATATCGATTTCGTCAAAATTTATAGAAAAATCAGTGATTATGGGGCAATCTTTAATAATTGCTTCAATTAGAGAGTAATACTCTCTAACTATCATACACTAATCCCTGATAAAATATCAAGCTTTTTATTCCATGTATCAAGTCCTTTTTTTGCTGCAAACCAGTCAAAAAAATCGTTGCAGTCATCCAGTTCTCCAGACTCGAACTTTTTCAAGAAAACATCCGAATCCATGCCATACTTGTCTTCAAAATTTATGCATATATTAGTGTATTTGATTATTTTGTGTTTTGCTATCCGCTCATCGAATGCTAAAGCTGAGCGAATTACATTGCTTACTTCCTGTATAGAAAACCCCTTCTTGACGTTAACTGTTATAGACATAATTATTTCTTATGCGTAAATATAACTTATGCTTATAAATAATCATTGATAATCAAGACCATTTTTTTATCTTAATAACCAGCCTTCCTTTTCTATTCTTACCCACCTTCTCTTTCGTCCTCACCCCTTGCCGCCACCGATTCCCCATCGCCTGGGATCCAAACTATGTGAACTGGAACAAGAGGACCTATAACACTCTCTGGAACAATCCGGGCGGGAGCTGGTTTGACTATTTTATATCCGAAATTAACAGGATTTTCGAGTGGATCTCACAGCATTTTAGAAACGGTCTTTTATATATATTTATACTATCAAAATAGAATCTAATAAGATAATATGAGTGAATTGAAAGTACATATTCCGAATAATATAAAAAGTCAGCTTGAATCAACTGCCACCGATTGTTTTGGAAAAAAAATATAATTCTCTCGATATCGCGGTATCAAAAGCAATTGAAGAATGGCTCACGAAAGTTCACAAAGTTCTTATTTCGCAAAAACCGCCAGATGATCCAGTCCAAGCTATATGGGGGATGCTCTCTCATGTTGATAAAACTGGAGTCGAATTACAGCATGAAGCAAAACAAATCCGCGTTAATAAGGCAACTAGGGACAGGAATGTACCTGAGCGAACATTTTTTTAGAAGTAGAACTTGGTCAGAAAAAAGGTGAACCTGTGAAAATATAAATCCCATGTAATTAATACGCGATTTATGTGCTGTTTGATTTTTCATTTTTCTGCTAAAATCCAGAATATCTCATTAAATAATTTTTAAACTATAAAATTTGAGTCTTATTTGTCTTACCATCAATATTTGCGGTGTGGCGTTCCAGATTATCTATTATGATATGGTTAAATATAATGTTAAAGAGAGTAATACTATTGTTGAACGAGGCGATAGATGATGAATGAAATTATTTTCCTGATAGAAGATGATCCAGAAGGTGGCTATAATGCTCAAGCATTAGGGTATTCCATCTTTACTCAGGGTGAAACCGTTGAAGAATTAAAAGCAAATATTGTGGATGCACTGCGCTGCCATTTCGATGAAATATCTGACATTCCCAGGATCGTCAGGCTACATTTTGTTAAAGAGGAGATCTTAAATTATGTCTCGGATACCGAGGGATGTCTCGCATAAAGAGCTATGTGTATCTCTGGGAAATATGGCTATTGAATAATAAGAATAACAGGAAGCCATATTCGATTGAAAAGTGAGCGTATGGGATATGAACATTCTATTACGATTCCGGCTCATAAAGATCAGAAAATTAAACAAAATTTTAACTGATGTGGCAGTATATCTTAAAATTAATAAGGAAAAGCTGTTTGATATCTTATGAGGGGGTATCGGCTTACGTGGAGCGCCATGTTGGTTATTTACTTATTTTTATAATATTAAAAATCAAGCATAAAGTATTCAACGGGATGTACGTCCGCCTCTTGAGCCTGAGATACTGATCATTGATGAGGTGCTGGCTGTGGGGTATGCGGCTTTCCAGAAGTAGTGCCTGGGAAGGTGTGCAACTGAAGAAAAAAATCTATAATAAACCAACAAAATCGTCTATAGTTAGCCCCGCATTTCTGAGTATGCCCTTAAGCGTTCCTCTATCTAAGGTCTCATGAATAGGGATCGTTATTTTAATAACACTTTCAGAAGTAACTTTCTTAATCCTGACATGACTTCCGCGCTGCCTTACTACCACAAATCCAGCTCGTTCCAAGGCTTTTAATGCTTCTTTTCCTGAAATAACAGGTAATTTCAAACTGTTACCTCTGCAAGTTGTCCTGTACTTACTAATGGAAAATCGTTTTCTGGCTCAAGGTAGAGTTCTATGGCTTCTTTTATATTCTCAAGTGCTTCTATTTTTGTTTTACCCTGTGAAATGCAGCCAGGTAGTGCCGGGACTTCAACTACATACCAGCCATCTTCACCTTCTTCAATGATGACTTTGAATTTCATAGTGTTTATTTTGCTTATAAGTATTTATAATGTTATCTACGTGCAGATTTCGGTGTTAATTATCCATCCTGCGCCACATATTTATAATAATATAGTTATAACTAGCTCGGCACGCTATCCCCATGCAACCATCAGGCACAAAAGAGCGGTGTCATCAAAAAACGATATAACACGGATGCCACGAATTATTCGGATGCTCACGGATTTTCTACCAGGATGCTCACTGCTACTATAGAAAAAATCGGAAGTGTCATATTTGAACCTCTGGGTCTCTATGGTCGCAGTTAGACTCACGTTTCAAAGAAACGTGAATTCCCTCTAATTTTTTAGCCAAAACCGTTATGCAATGGCCACTTTTTCGATTTAGATCTGTATGGCCTGACTTTTTAATTCATAATAATAGTTTAATAGCTATCGTTTTTTACCAAAATATATTTATATATGTATGGCCTAATTAGTACATAATGCCATCACTCAAAA
>JAPMTR010000020.1 GCA_026552975.1 Candidatus Methanoperedens sp. | reverse complement strand
ATCTGTGACTATTTAAAACTTTCGTTTTTATATTTGAGGTGTTATTATAATTACTATTATAATCATAACCCGCCCTTCAGGATCTCATGGGCTGCGAGGGAACCACAAAGAGCACAGAGGACACAGAGAAAAGCAATGGATAAAAACTAGATTTTTTAGACAGGATCGACAGGATTTATGGCTAAAATCGTATCCTGTCGATCCTGTAATCCTGTCATTATAGACTTTTGATCTGGTTTGAAAATATTCTGTTTTTCAGAAATAGAATTATTTATTGGCTAATTTTTCAAGGATTGCTTCAAGACGTGTATTGTGTACTTCAAGACGAGTATTATTTTCATACATCATCATGGTCAGGTTATTGAATCCTTTGTTCAAGTCAGTATTTAAGTTATCGAATCCGCTTTTTAATAACAAATTGGCTTTATCAAGCTTTCTTCCAATATCGATTTCATCATCTGATGATGCCTTTGAGAACTCATCTGGCAAATCAATATTAATAGATAGTGTTTGTTCTTTGATATTTGCAATTTCTGCGCCGTTCTCAGTGCCTCGTACCTTTATTGCCTGTGTGAAATTATCTATTACAGAATCCTCACCAGAACAAAGGATCTTAACACTTCCATCTTTTGCATTAAAAACCAATCCAGGAATACCAAATGATCTTCCGATATGCTCTACAACAGACCTAAAACCAATGTCCTGTACTTTACCAGTAACAATTATGCTATGACATTTCTGCATCAGTATATACTCATATGCCAATAGTAGATAAATATTATCTCATGTATTCATCTATCTTATTTCAATAATTTTAATTATATTAAAAGGTCTCAAGACATATTCACATATTGGCTGAGGCTTGGATTTTAAAAATAAGATACAATCTCGTTTACCTTTATAATGATGTGTTTCTTCGAATATGACCATTGCTGTTTGTTTTTCAGCCCGTGATCCCTATTTTGATCCAGCGCGAAAACCGCATCGATGTATCCGGGCGCATCCGTGTCGGGCGCGCCAGCTGTATTTCTTTGTTAGGTTTTTCTCTTAGCAGCAAAATTTATTTTGGATGGAATGTTCAAACCTCTTCAAAAAGTTAATATTCCGTATCATAAACATGTACACATCATGCTTATACCCGATGAGGAAGCGACTCTCTTGACCGCCCAGAAGAAAGAATTATCAAGATAATCGGAATCGGTAGCAGTTGTAAAACTAACATAGCGCATAAACATGATAGTTATCTTTATTAGAGTGATACTTCTTGCCGATCTTTTTTGATACAAGTGCATGGTATGCTCTCCTGGATAAAACAGATTCAGATCATGAGGCAGCTGTGGAGTTTTATGAGTCAATGAACCATTCAATAATAACCACAAACTATGTTTCAGATGAGATTATTACACTGACAAAGTCTTTATATGAATGAGTTTAATAATAATACCTTAGAAAAAGGAAGATAAGATGTTAACGCTAAAACAATATGAGAGAGAACTGATAAGAGTTGTTAATAATCTACCGGAAGACAAAGTTATCGAAGTAATTGATTTCGCAAGATTTCTTAAGAGTCAAAAATCTATTAGATCTAAATCACAAATTGATGAAAGTTCACTTCTTATGCAGCAAAGATCTTTAGGTAAAATATGGGACTCACCAGAAGAAGATATTTATGATTTATGATAGAGGAGATATTGTTATATTGCCTTTCCCATTTATAACAACTGATGGAGTTCAACAAAAAGCCAGACCAGCACTTATAATTTCAGATCATATTATAGAAAGAAGATTTGAAGATGTTATTCTTGCTGGAATAACTTCCCAGAGAATATACGATATTAAGCAGACCTAGTTTATTATAGAAGAAGGAACCGATGAATTCATTCGATCTGGTCTTGCTAAAACATCAGTTGTAAGGTGTGAATATCTAATGACAGTTCCGGAAGGGATAATTTCACGAAAATTAGGTGTATTAAAAGAAATGCAGAAGATCGATGAGATTTTGAAATTGAGTCTTGGTTTGGGATAAAACGGTTTTTGCGAAAGCTTCAACATGTGTAACTCAATAGCCTCTTTAATGTTATTAATAGCCTCGTTCTCAGTTTTGCCCTGAGAGATGCAACCTGGTAAAGCTGGGACTGTTGCTACATACCAATTATCTTCGTCTTTTTCCAAAATTATTTTAAATTTCATCAAAATGCCTCATGGACATAATTTAATTATCATTAATGGGATAAAGTATTTGTGGTATGAATCGATAATCGTAATCCGTAACAGTGGCAAGACTGACATCGCAAGAAAACATGATATCCTGTCCGAACAGACTTTTTCCTCTGGATTTGATCCATATCGGCAGCTTCGGGAAACTGCCCCCGCGCCACCGGGGCATATTAATATATTAATAAATATGACGCGCTTTTCACCGCAAATGGCGCAAAGAACGCAAAGCATAGAGGCTTTATATGATGTGTGTTTGCGCCGGCATATCGAAATAGATCTGTGTTCATCTGCGTTTATCTGCGGTTTAAAATAGCAGTGGCAGGTTCTTATGCGCAGACCTCGGCGGTAGTTTGGTGCAAAATGGTTGGGTGGGGTTCTGACAGCTTTGATGAACTTCAGTTAAGGGTTAAATAGCATGTAAATCAAGTAAGAATTATGACTACAACTATAGAACAAACACGAAAATTTGACTATTCTGATGTCATGATATGGCTAGGCATCTTGATAATGGTATTATGGGTTATTGGTAAAATATCGGGAATTATATGATACCACCCGAATGGGTGACCACGATACCGGTAATAGGCGCCATAGTCACGATTGTCGGCATCAGCATACAGGTAGGCAAGATACTTCAAGAACTCTGATTATGGTCTTTAGAAGCGCCTCACCGCGGACTCTGGACATGCTGCTCTCAAAAACATATTTGCACATAAGATTAATACTTCCATTGCGCAGCAGCGTCTCAAGTGCAAACGCTTTTCTTGCGCCATTTACATTTATCTCGCCGATCTCATAGTTCAAGCATAAGCCGCTGGTTTGGTCATGTCAAGATATGGGGCGAGATTTTCATCATTCATAAACCAGCGAAGGATCTGGCCTGCGTATTGAACTGCGAAAAATTCCGGCGTAGTGTCAAGACGTTCAAAGTCCATATAAACTGCAAAAACCGAATAGAAACCTGCTGGATTGATTTTGGTTTTCAGGCTGCACCCTTTACTTCGTAGGCTTTTTTGAATTTATCAACAAGATATTCTTTCTTTTTTTCTGCTACACATCCTGCTACGGTGTGGGGTCAAGGGGTGGAGAGAGCCTCACGGCTTTAGCACGAGGATGAATCAAAGATAATCGGAATCGGTAGCAGTGGTAAAACTGACCTAGCACGAAAACATGATACTTATCTTTATTAGAGTGATACTTCTTGCCGATCTTTTTTGATACAAGTGCATGGTATGCTCTCCAGGATTTTTACCCGTCCTTTATTTGAAGGGGATCTGTGACTATTTAAAACTTTCGTTTTTATATTTGAGGTGTTATTATAAACACAGAGAAAAGCAATGGATGAAAACTAGATTTTTTATACAGGATCGACAGGATTTATGGCTAAAATCGTATCCTGTCGATCCTGTAAATCCGGTCTGATATTCTTCATTTTATTCTAAATCTAAAATATCATGCAAAAGCTTCAACAGGTGTTTCATTTATAGATTTCATTGTAATTTTAGTTGTCACTGCTATGAATTCGCTCGCATCCAGTATTTCCATAAGAACGGGTTTTCCATTTTTACTGAAATGAACTATTATGGGGCCGACTTCCTC
>JAPMTR010000019.1 GCA_026552975.1 Candidatus Methanoperedens sp. | reverse complement strand
GTATATTTATTTTTCGATATAGACATTCTAAGCTATTTGATTTTTATTGTTTTCTAGTGTTGATAGGCTTGATTGAAAAAAAAGAGCTGAATAGTTACATTTTCTGCAAGTTTGTATCAGATGCACAGGATGCACTCAAACGAGCAAAGGAGATTCTGGAAGAAGAATTGAAGTTAAAACTCAGTCCAGAAAAGACCAAAATCGCTCCTGCAAGAAGTAAGGGTGTTGAATTTCTCGGCTTCCGTTTCAATGGACGTTATAGAAGTCCCAGGGATAAGGCAAAGAAGAAGTTCAAGGAAGAGATAAAACGACGGACAAGGCGTCAGCAGCCTGTGAACCTTGAAACTGTAATACGTTTACTCAATCCTGTAATTCGAGGTTGGGGGAACTATTTCAAAGAAGGTACAGTAAAGACATTGTTCGCTGAATTGGATGGTTATATAAGGGGACGCTTAAGGAGCTTTGAGGCTAAAAAGCGTAACTGGAACACTATTTTATTCACGCTTCCTGAGTCTGAATTGAGAAAAATGGGGCTGGTTTCGCTTACTTCGTTGCTGAATGAACCCATTTCCTGCAAAGGGAAAAGCCAAACGAAAGCTGCATACGGGAAATCCGTTCGTGCAGTTTGATGAGGAGATGGAGGTCGGAAGACCTCTGTTTTACTCTAGTTCGCATTAATTATGAAGATTGGAGGTTATTCGGGACATGAAACGGTTTCTTGTTCTTTTCAACCGACCAGATAATTCTTATCAATTTCTTGGATGCTGCACATCTTGCAGTATTGTAATGTTTGCCTTCAGCGATCTTCTTCTCAAAATATGGAGCAAGAACTGGATTAACATTCTTGGATTCTTGCACAGCCCAGCCTAAAGCCCATCTCAGCGTACTTGAACCTCTTTTGTTTGGTCCTCCAATAACTTCTTTATTGGCCGATTTTCTCACTTTGGGATCAAGTCCAGCAAAAGCCACAATCTGATCTGGATGAGTGAAATTTTCAATATCTCCTATTTCAGCCCAGATCATAGCTGCTCTGAATTCACTTATTCCAGGAATTGTCTGTATGAAATGCTTATCCTTCACTTTATCCCAAATTGCAAATATCCTATTTTCCAGAGTATCTATGTGCTTTTCAAGATTTTCTATCATATCCATCATTATTTGAAGTTCAAAAAGAGATGATTCTTTCAGAATTTCAGACGGGATAGTATCCTCGGCCTTGACTATCAATTCCCTGGCTTTTTCCTTATCAATGTGGTTCTTGCTTGCTTTTTTCATTAATTCAAGCAATTTTCCTTCTCCCATTTCAAGGATATCGTCAGGTGTTGGAGATTGAGAAAGTATTTCTCTTGAAGTCTTGGTAAAAACGTCCTTGAATACCTGATCATAGCCAGGAAATACAAGATGAAGATTGCGTTTAAACCTTTTCTTCAGATTTGTCTTATTATTTGTTAGCTTCCAATGAAATCTAACATATTCCCGTAGTTCAAGCCGCTGCTTATCAGAATAATCTGTTTGTGGGGCATTTCCAAATCTCAACATATTTGCGATCGTCTTAGCATCGATTTTATCAGTCTTAGAACCTCTGACATTTACTTTTGCAAATGCATGAATTTGTGTCGGATTGTATATGCTAATCTTATGGTCATCTGATATTTTGCTAAATAGTGAATACCAGTATATTCCAGTAGCCTCCAACCCTATTCTTACTTCTGCACCATGTTTCTCAGAAATCACTCTTATCTGTTCTAAGAACTTATCTAGACTTGTTTTTGTGTTCGTGAGCTTCATGAATTTTCCAATCTGCTCACCATTTTCGTTTAAGATACATGCATCATGCTTGTTTTTTGAAACATCTATTCCTATATTCAAATACATTTTCAGCCCTCAAAGTTTTTAATAGGCTGAGTACCAAAGATCCTTCACCATCAACGAAATGTAATCTCGTGGGCAATGGCCAGACATCTTAAAATAAAGAGCTGTCACATGTTAAATTACCAGAGAATCGTAGATGTGAAGGTGGTAGTCTTCGTTCGCCGGATATGACCGTAAGATTGCAAGCCTACCCTTCTCAGCCTACGTTCAACAATTCTGTTGAAGCACCTTTTATGTATCGGGTGCAGTTATCCTATATACGAGATTGGATAACAATAAGAAACATGAAGAAACGAAATCCCGGAATGGGAGCAAAGAAAATAGCAAAGAAACTCGGTTTATCCCGAAATACAGTTAGAAATGCGTTAAAATCAGAAAATCCACCAGAATATAAAAGAGAGACGTATATAAACCCAGAAATGGAACCATTTCATGATTTTATCATAGAAAAATATTTTGTTAAGAAATTAAAAGGAAGCCGTGTCCTTAATGAACTACGCTCAAAGGGCTGTAAAGTTTCGAATTCTGCTTTTTATAGATATATTCAGCAGTATAAGCCGGAATTTTCCCGGTCCTTTATGCGATATGAGACAAAACCCGGTGAACAAGGACAATTCGATTGGTCGCCATACACCGTAATGATAGAAGGTAAACAGATTAAGATCCAGGTGTTCTGTTTTATTTTAGGGTGTAGTCGAACTTACATGTATTCTATCTCCCAGACCCAATCATCTGTATTTGAAGCATTAGAAGAAGGTTTGACCCGAATAGGAGGAGTTCCTGAAAGGATCCAGACTGACAATCACGCAACTTTATACATTGCAAAAAAGAAGGAATGGAATCCAAGATATCTTCAATTTGCAAGCCATTATGGTTTCCAACCATCACGCTCAGAGGTTCGCCATCCATGGTCAAAGGGAAAAGTTGAAAATTCATTCTCGTATCTGGAAAACCACTTTATTGCTGATAATAAGTTTGAATCCTTTGAAGATTTTTCTATGAAACTCTTAGAATTTGAAAAGCAAGTAAATAATCGTATCCATACAACTACAAAAAAGACACCAGTTGAATTGTTTAATCTTGAAGTTGCACAGCTTTCTCCATTACCCAATAATCGATTCATGGGTACTTCAGAAGAATTGCGGAAAGTCAGTTCAGATTGTTTAATATCAGTTGATGGAAACAGGTACAGTGTACCTCATATCTTTTCAGGAAGAGAAGTCTGGATCAGAATAAGTCAAGGTATATACCTGGAAATATATTCTCAATCCAACAAACAAATAGCAAAATATACCCTGGAAAAAACTGATAAAGGCAAGATCTTCATAAATAAGGAGCACTTTCAGGGTTACAGGGGATGCAAAGGAACATGGGACTTCTTATCACAACAATTCTTAACAATTGCTCCGGCCCAAGATGATTTTATAAATAGGTTGAAAGCTCAAAAACGGATTAATCCGTCACGACATCTTACAGTAATCATTGAAGCAGCTAAACATTTTAGCAAGAAAGATATCGAGAATGTGATCCAATTATGCAATAAATACAATGTTTATCGTTCTGATGTTTTTGTCGATCTGTTATATCAAAATTCAGAACCCGTTTCAATTCCCAAACAGGAGCATGTAAATGAGCCTCCGGCAATCCTGACAATATTCCTTATTTTTTAATTTACAGAAATATTAATACTTATTTTTATAATAAATTTAATATAACAACTTTAAATCTAATTTAAAATAAAATAGAAAAGATTATGCCTAATTAGAGTTATATTATAGTTGCAAATCCAAAAAAAACCCTAATGGAGGCATAATCAATGATACATATAGTAAATAAGGGATATAAATTCGTATCCTCTCCAAAATGCATGGTGTTGACTAATCCACCAAAATTTTACCATCTTCTGTATTCTCAGGAAACCATGCATTATCCATTCTGAAAAAATAAT
>JAPMTR010000099.1 GCA_026552975.1 Candidatus Methanoperedens sp. | reverse complement strand
AACACCAACAGAATCGTTAAACGAAGAAACTACAGAAGCTATATTTGAGGAATCTGCAGACTCATTAGAAGAAACACCAACAGAATCGTTAAACGAAGATAATTCAGAACCTGAATCAAAAGAATTGACATCTGTCCAGACACAAGACGAAATTGACATAAGCAAAAAAGAACCGATCAAAGATGGCAAAATAAAAGGGAAAAAAGGGAGGCATCCGGCGAAAAAAGGTGATAAATCAATATCAGAAGAAAAGCGACGTAACGAAGATATTGATGCCATGATGGAACGGTTTGAAAAAGATAAAACACGAGATATCATAAATGAAAAGTTAACTCCTGAAAAACAGGCTGCATATAATATTTTTGAAGAGAAATTGGTATCGGATATTGAGGTTCGTATCAAGAAACTCAAAGAAATGCAGACAAAAGTAGTAAAGAAACCTGAAACATTTCTTGAAAAGATCAAATTATTCATAACAAAAGAACAGGAGGAGAAGGAAACCTATGATCCTGCATTTCATGGACCACTTGTCTCTTTTGACGGTGTAAAAGGATACACTGAACTGGAACGCTATTGGGTCAACGAACCGTATGCTCTTGTGGTAATTCTCTTTAATCCTGAAAAAAATTCAAATGTATATTATGTTGTAGAGCCACAACTTTCCGATTTTGAAAAATTATTCCTTGATGAAATTAAAGACCGTTTGAAAGATGTACTTCTTTTTGAAGACATAAAGAGTGAAGAGGACAAAGATAAGACCCTTACTGAAAAAGTGAGAAAATTGGTACGTGATTATGCTATAGATGTTACTCCATTGATCACCGAAAAAATATTATATTATACCCGGAGGGACTTCATAAAATTCGGCAAGATCGATGCCCTGATGCATGACGACAGGATCGAGGATGTTTCTGCTAACGGTTTTGGAATTCCTATTTATCTCTATCACAAGAAATATACAAATTTAGCCACAAATGTAGTATTTACCGAAAGTGAAATCGATTCTTATGTGATACGTCTTGCCCAGCGATGTGGTAAGCACATTTCTATTGCGGAACCGATGATCGATGCTACGATGCCTGACGGTTCGCGTATCCAGATGACACTTGGCACTGCAGTAACTACACATGGCGCAACTTTTACTATCAGGAAATTCAGTGAAGTTCCAATAACTCCTGTTGATCTTATCAACTGGCATACATTCTCAGCAGAAGAAATGGCATACCTGTGGATGTGTATTGAAAATAACAAGAGTTTGATCTATGCAGGTGGTACTGCATCAGGAAAGACATCTTCTCTTAATGCGGTTTCACTTTTTATTCCATGGCAGGCTAAGATCATCACACTTGAGGATACCAGGGAATTAAAATTACCTCATCCTAACTGGATACCAGGAGTAACAAGAGACTCATTCACACCCGATGGGAAAGGAAGTATAGACATGTATGACCTCCTAAAAGCAGCCCTTAGGCAAAGGCCAGAATTCCTGCTCGTGGGTGAAGTTAGAGGTAAAGAAGCGCTGACTCTTTTCCAGGCAATGAGCACAGGTCATACCACTTTTTCCACAATGCATGCGGATTCGGTATCAAGTGCCATTCATAGACTTGAAAATCCCCCGATCAGTGTCCCAAGGACCATGATCCAGGCTCTTAATATAATAAGCATCCAGTCACAGACTTTCGTTAATGGAAAAAGGGCGCGGCGAAATATGAAACTTGTCGAGATCACAGATATTGATCCAACTACAAGGAACATTAAGACAAATGATATTTTTGTATGGGATGCGCTTACTGATAAATTCAACAGGGTAGGAGAATCAAAAGCACTCTCAGAAATAATGCTAAGAAGAGGATGGAATATGGCAGATATGAAAAAGGAATTGTCATACAGGCAAAAGATCCTTGAGTTCATGGTAAATAACAAAATATCTGATTTTAATGCGATAGCTACGATCATTCATGATTATCAGGTAGCTCCGGAGAAAGTCCTAAAGAAATTAATGATAACAGGATGAGCGGAATGGAAAATAAAACTATAAAGACGGATTTGCTTTTCAGGAAATTAAAAAATCTGCCCTTTATCCTTCTTGGCGATAAGATGAAGGAACGAAAAGAGAAATATCGTGATCTGCGAATGGCAATGAAAAAAGCGCGGATCCCAATGTCTTATGAGATGTATATTTCAAATGCCATTTTTTACTCTACTATAATCGGCATTATTGGGGCTCTTCTTGGATTAATCGTCGCCTATATCATAACTACGGTCGTAAAACTTCCGGACAGGCTCACCCATATGACATTTACGCCATCTACTGCCTGGATTCTCCAGTACAGGGATATTTCGATAGCGATCTTTGTTGTTATTTTTCTCACGCTATTGTTCGGGGGAATAACTTATGTCCTGTTTATGATATATCCCGCTTTTATGGCAGGTGAAAGAAAAGGGGGGATTGACAGGAACCTTCCTTATGCAGTGACTTTTATGTATGCGTTAAGTCGGGGCGGAATGAATGTTATCGATATTATGCGTTCACTCAGTAAATGCACAGACACTTATGGGGAGACCGCACGTGAAATGGATGTAATTCTCAGGGATATGGATTATTTTGGGAATGATCTAAGGACAGCCCTTCATAATATCTGTGAAATTACTCCATCAGAGAAGTTCAGGGATCTCATGTATAACCTGTTGACTGTAATTGATAGCGGTGGAGACATATCATATTATCTCAGGGATAAATCCGAACAATATCTTATCAAGGCCAAGGTGGAGCAGAAAGGGTTTCTTGAAACACTGGGTTTGATGGCAGAATCATATGTTACGGCATTTGTTGCAGGACCCCTGTTCATTATTATTCTTGGCGTTATGATGGCAGTGATGACCCCCGGAGGGAACAACGTGATGCTATATGCCATTATTTACGCGGTAATTCCCATTGGGTCGATGATGTTCGTTGTGATGATCAGTATAATTACACCCGGTTCAACTGGGGAGGCGCCTCTTCTACCGACAGAACATAATGTGGGTGTGATCACGGTACCTGAAACCGAAGAAAAGGATGTATTTTTAAAATTCATTAAGTCAAGAGATTCCATCAATTTTAAGAAAATGCTTCTTTCCCCATTAAAACCTCTTAAGGAAAAACCGGAATATACTCTTATAATAACTGGTCCGATAGTGCTTATCTACCTTATATACTCAATATTCCAGGGAATGAAAACAATAGATTTCGTTGATTATATTGATAATAAGGTGGTTTTCGCAATTTATATAATCGTAATACCCCTGATGATATTCCATGAATATAAGAAATTAAGGGAAGACAGAATACAATCCCAGATACCTGATTTCTTGAAAAAACTGGCAAGCACAAATGAAACAGGTATGACACTTCGCGATTCGATCAGGCTGATGACGCGTTCTGAAAGTGGCCTGGGTAAGGAAATAAAAAAGATCTGGAATGATATAGAATGGGGACTTTCGATCAATGAATCGCTAAGGCGCTTCGCCAACCGTACAAGAACGCATATTGTTGCGCGATCGGTCACTCTGATAACAAAGGCAAATGAATCAAGCGGCGATATTGGCGAGGTATTAACTGTTGCGGCGCGTGATGCTGCTGCGGAGCAGGAGTTAAAGACCGAACGAAAAATGGCCATGCTGATTTATATAATAATTATTTATATATCATTTATGGTGTTTATCGGGATCATTTATGTTATTTCATCAACTTTCCTGACCGAAATGGTAAAAGCAAGTGAAAATATCAAAAGTTCCGGGGGAGGCGCTGTCCCAATGAGCCTTGACCGTGCGAAAATGGCCGTGTACAACCGCCTTTTCTTCCATGGTGCGCTAATACAGGGATTTACTTCCGGACTCATTGCAGGAGTCATGGGTGAAGGGAGCGTACTATCAGGTTTGAAGCATTCAGTGATCATGATGACAATCGGTTATCTATTGTTCACATTGTTCGTGCTTTAGGATTCACGGATTTGATAATCCGTGAATTTTCCGTATGCTATCTTAACTTTTCACACATTATCAGATCGTTTCCAAAGCCAAAGATATGCAATGTTCTTGTCCCATTTAACCCATCTTCAAGCGTTTTTCTCATATCCCAGTATTTTCCAGGATCAATATCAAGCCGCAAGACTACATTTTTAGCGTTTTGTGACCTCAACACTATTTTCAGCTTTGCCATGTCCATTTCTGTCCTTCCAACAACCCTGTATATATCCTTAAAAAATTGAGATTTTACAAGCATGGGGGCTGTCAACAATGTTCTTCGCTCATCTGACTTAAAAAAGAAAATCTCTTTTTGTTCATGAGCCAGTGTTCCTGCCAGGTCATCCAGGAGGCCTGCCTTTACAACTGAAGGTTCAGGTTCGTAAACATATTCGCAAAGCTGACTTTCCTTTATGTGAGAGGCATCTGATATACACAATCTTTTCTCACCGGGAAGCACGACTGCGCTCCTATCACAGCATTTTAATGAGCCCATGTATAATGTTAAACGGTTCAATTGGCCGTTCAGGGAAAGGTACTCACGCTCACAATCCAGTTTCAGCCGTTCGGGTGGCATCTGCGGAGGAGCATGAAATGCAAGATCCGGAATGATATCAGAATATATTTTTATGATCTCTGTAATTGGTGGTTTGAGTGTTTCAAGAGTTCTTTCTTTTTCGGATAGTGGGCGAGCCGGATCTGAAAAAATGATATCAGCATCGGATACTTTCTCTTTCACTTCTGGTGATAAAGCATCACCAAGGATGAATTCGACATTGTCAACACCATATAACCTGCAATTCTCTTTTGCATAATGGAGTTTTTCAGGATCTTTATCGACAGCATATACTTTTCTGCATTCTCTGGCAAAAAAAATGACCTGACCTGCGATCCCACATCCAAGGTCTGCTATAATATTTGTCTTGAGCCTTTTTGCAATATATTTTGCCACTATTTCCGGGGTTGCAAGCTGTAAACCTTCTTTATTTGAAACTATTGGTTTCGTGAATTTTGTAGTGCGTTTATCCCTTGTCATGATCTGACACGATATTCGTTTGATCAGTAATATGTTATTTCCCCGAATTAAATTCGTAGTAAAACGAACAGTATTTATATTAAAAAAACTATCTATAAGATATGGAGATGTCAAGGAATACTGCAATTTTATCGAACGATCGCGGCATGATTGCGCTGGACAGTCCCGTGAAATTAAAGATCCTTGAACTTCTTGAAAACGGTTATACTTCATTTGATGAACTTGTAGAAAAATCCAGGAAAGCAAAATCCACTATCTCTGTCCATTTACATGACCTTCAGAATATGGATCTTATTCATGAAAAAACACACCCCAATGACAAAAGAAAAAAATATTTCGTCCTTAATGCGATATATCTTGCTTATTCGGAACCCCCTATTCGCCAGCAATATGATAGACAAATGGATCTGATCGCATCATCATTGTTTGATGGTGATTCTTTTAAGGAAAAACTTTTCTGCTCATTAAGGTATGTAATGGAAGCACATGGTATTGATCCAAAACCTATTTTAAAAAAGCTTGGCAATGATATAGGTTTAAGAATAGGGCGTGAGTTCAAATCAAAAGATAGCCAGGGTATCCTTAATGAAATATCTGGTTTCTGGAAACAACACGGGCTTGGAGATATGACTATAAGAAATGGGAATGGGATAGAGATTTCAGTTGTTAATTGTTATCATTGCGGAAAAATGCCTGATGTAGGAAAAACCCTTTGTTCTATGGACGAAGGATTTATCGAAGGCGTCTTTTTTTCCAAATTGAAATATGCCTGCAGAGTTAGTGAAATAGAATGTTATGGTGCAGGGGATAATAATTGTAAATTCATTATTGAGGAAAAGTAGTACGCCGAGGGGGGGATTCGAACTCCCGTGGGGCGAGGCCCCACAAGCTTTCCAGGCTTGCGCCTTAGCCGCTAGACTACCTCGGCATTTTGATCCCATAAAAGAAATCATATGCTGCTAAAGAATTAGCTTATGAGCCTAATAGATATTTGAAGTATAAAAAACCTGTTCTATAATGTTATGAAATTGTATTGTAAAAGACAAAAAGTATATCTTAATTCCGGTATATTTTGAATCAGGGGTATTTAAAAAATGACCTACGAAGCAAAAAATTTTGAAAGCCTTTTGGGTACAAAAGGCCTGAGCGACCAATTGTTAAAAAACCATTTTACATTGTATCAGGGTTATGTAACAAATACAAACAAAGTCGCAGATGCGCTTGCAGCAATGGCAAAAGATGGAAAAACAGCTACATCCGAATATGCGGAATTGAAACGCAGGTTTGGCTGGGAATTTAATGGCATGAGGCTTCACGAATATTATTTTGAAAATATAGTGAAGGATGGTAAGACAATAGATAAAAATACAAAATTATATAAAAAGATCGTTTCAGAATTCGGTTCCTACGAGGGCTGGGAAAAAGATTTCAGGGCAACAGGGGCAATGAGAGGAATAGGCTGGGTAATATTATACTATGATGCGCTCGAAGGCAAGTTATTCAATACCTGGATCAATGAACATGATATCGGGCACCTGTGCGGAGCACTGCCATTGATCGTCATGGATGTTTTTGAGCATGCTTATATGATCGATTATGGATTAAAGAAAGGTGATTATATAGAAGCATTTATGAAGGCCATCGACTGGACTGTAGAACCTGAAGTAGATTCATGGATCCAATAGGATCCGTGAAACATTATTTTTTTTCAAGCCAGAATAACTAATTACGGTCTAAAGTTTTCCTATCTTTCTTAATAGTTCAGCATTCAGCACACTTGCTCCTGCTGCGCCTCTTATGGTATTGTGTCCCATGCAGATATAACGTATTCCTGGGCGAATGCGGCCTACAGATACGGTCATCCCGCCTCCGATGTTCCTGTCCATACGTGGTTGTGGTCTGTCTTTTTCTTCCTTTACTTCAATAACTGGTGTAGGTTCTGTCGGTAATTCAGATAATCCGGGGTCAAAATCAAGAAAAGCCTTCTTAACTTCATCAGGTGAAGGGTCATCTGCCATTTCCACCCAGACTGCCTCTGTATGGCCATCCATTACCTGTACCCTATTACAGCTTGCGCTTACAATAAAAGGTGCATCGATTATTTCGCTGCCGTTGAATTCCCCAAGAAGTTTTTTAGTCTCGGTCTCAACTTTTTCTTCTTCTTGTCCGATGTATGGTATAACATTGTCAAGTATTGCCATTGAAGGCACACCATCATACCCGGCACCTGATATAGCCTGCATTGATGCAAGGTAAATTTTTTCGATATTGAATTTAGCAAGAGGCCGCAGGGTCACAGCCATCATTATGGTCGTACAATTCGGGTTTGTAACGACATAGCCGTCCCATTTGCGATTATCCTGCTGGACATCAATAAGTCCGAGATGATCAGGATTGACTTCTGGTATAACAAGAGGGATATCCTTTACCATACGCAGGGCACTGGCATTGCTTGCGACCACAAAACCCGCTTTTGCAAAATCAGGTTCAACGGTTTTGGCAAGGTCAGTTGGAAGCGCAGAAAAAACAATATCAGCATCGACTTTCTTTGGATCAACAGGAACGACTTTCATATCCTTTATATTTTCAGGGATCTTGCTTTCAAGCCTCCAGCTTGCCGCATCACCGTATTTTTTACCGGCGCTTTTATCAGAAGCTGCAAGTGATGTCAATTCAAACCAGGGATGTTTACTTAATAGCTCTATAAATCTCTGGCCAACATTGCCTGTTGCACCAAGAACTCCTGCTTTTATTCGGTCCATATTTTTCCTTGCTGATCCTGTTGTTTATACTCGATAGTGCTATATTTCTTCGATCATTCCATTGAAATTGCACTGCTAGGACAAGAATCAACACATGTGCCGCAATCTGTGCACTCTTCTTTATCAACTTTTGCCTTGTCATTGTTCAGTTCTATAGCGGTTGCAGGGCATTCATCAACGCATATTCCGCAGCCTGTACATTCTTCATTGTTTACTTTTGCTGGCATTTTTGTCACCTTTTGCCTACCATTGAATAAGTAAAATATAAACATAACGGTTCATTTCATAATTTAGTTTCAGTCATGGAAACAATGATAATACTTATGATAATTAGTATCATAACCCCTTTGTTTCCACTGGAAACTCATTATCAGTATAATATTTTTAATGAAATGAAAGCTTAAATAAACCCCAAAGTCATAAAGACAGGTCTATGTTAGCAAGTAGAACAGGTCATTTCGTCGAATCAGTCATTCGGGACATGACACGTCTTTCACTTAAACATAACGCTATTAATCTTGCACAGGGATTCCCGGATTTTCCAGCACCAATAGAGTTAAAACGTGCAGCAGCCAGGGCAATAATGGATGATTATAACCAGTATTCGATAACATGGGGCGCAAAAGACCTGCGTGATGAGATATCAAAAAAAGCGCATGAGTATAATCACATCGAAGCAGACCCTGACACCAATATCACTCTAACCTGCGGTTCCACAGAAGCGATGATGGCTACAATGCTTGCATTGATAAACGAGGGGGATGAAGCAATAATTTTTGAGCCTTTTTATGAAAATTATGGTCCCGATGCAGCAGTTTCAGGCGCAGTTCCAAGATTCGTTCCCCTTAACGATGATAACAGTATAGATGAAGATGCCCTTTATTCAGCATTCAATAATAAGACAAGAGTCCTTATCCTGAATACACCCAATAACCCATGCGGCAAGGTTTTTACGAAAGGTGAGATGAAAATGATCTCTGACCTTTGCATCGACAATGAAGTCATTGCGGTCACTGACGAGATATATGAATACATCCTTTATGATAATAAAAAGCATATCAGTATCGGGTCACTTGATGGTATGAAAGACCGCACGATCACGATAAGCGGTTTCTCAAAAACATACAGCATCACAGGATGGCGCATCGGATATGCCCTTGCAGAAAAAGAATTGACATCTTCAATAAGGAAAGTACATGACTTCCTGACAGTGGGAGCACCTGCGCCGCTTCAGCATGCGTGCGTTACAGCATTGAGATTTCCTGATTCTTATTATAAAGAACTGGCAGCAATGTATGATGGGAAACGAAAATTCCTTTTTGAAGCTTTAATAAAAGCAGGTTTCAAATGCCAGGAGCCTGAAGGTGCTTATTACATCCTGGCAGACTTACCCGAAGGGGTAACAATGGATGACATGGAGTTTGCAAAATATATGGTCAGCGAAGTGGGTGTTGCTGCCGTTCCCGGAAGCAGCTTCTACAAGAGTGAAGCGGGAAAACATAAGCTGCGCTTTACTTTCTCGAAGAAGGATGAGACGCTGCAAGAGGCAGCAAGGCGGCTTGAGAAGCTGAATTCATTGGTTTAATGAATGTTGTTATTAAAAAGTCCATTGCATCGGTCAGGTTTATAAAAATTAATCTATGTATTAACAAATTTCATGTTTTTTGTAAGGTATAACCAGTGACTATATAAACCTACAATTCAAATCTACTCTTTCTATTATGCCTCTCTTGGATATTCTTCGCGCCCAGAATGAATGGTGGAGTACGGGAAAAGTACCCTCAGTATTACTGAAAGATATTAAAAGAATAGAATTCGAAAAGGCCATAGGTCAAATAGATGATGAGAGGATCCTTGGTATGATAGGCCCAAGAAGAACAGGGAAAACCACAATTCTCTATCAGCTTATCAATAAAATTTTGGAAAATACTAACCCTGAGCGGATACTTTTCTTTTCTGCAGACGATCCCGCGCTTTTGCCTTTTAAGGATAATCTTTTTGAAAATATCATTAAAACATTCTTCGAAGATGTACTCCTGGAGTCAAAACGGGGAGAGAAAGTCTATATTTTTATCGATGAATTACATTTCCTGGCTGATTGGGAACTGTGGCTGAAGAAATATTATGATTTGAAATATAATATAAAATTTATTATTTCAAGTTCCTCTGCGATACATATCCAGCGAAAGTATACAAGAAAACTCTAAAAGTCCTCGTTATAGTCCATTAATGACAATTAATAAAAGTAAAGGTTTGCAGGCAAAAGTCGTATTTATTCTATGTGTTGACAAAGGATTGTATGGATTCCCAAGCGAAATTGAAGACCCATTTATTTTTCAGCCCGCAACATATGGAAAATTAAATAATAAGGAAGAAGAAGAAGAGAGACGACTTTTCTATGTAGCAATTACAAGGTCAAAAGAAGATGTTATAATCTACACTCAAAAAGAAAACGAAAGTATGTTCTTGAATGAAATACAGAAATATACTGAAGTTATTGATTTCTAATATTTCTCAATTGGACTTGGAGTTTTCGCGCAGAAAAGTGATTACACATCTGCGCAAATCTGTGGATTAAAGTTGTCATTTATCTTTCTTTGCCAAAAATCCCGGCGCAGCGCAGACAGATTTCACAATGGCTAACAATGCCGGGGAGACAATTCCGGTATGCATAGTAGGCCATATAAGCCACGAAAAGCTTAATATCTTAGAATTCTAACTTCTAAGACATGAGCGAATTAGTAAAAGTGTCATCAAAGGGACTATTAACACTCCCTAAGTCTATTCGGCAGAAATTAAATATTGAAGTAGGTGATTATCTCGATGTGACTATCGAAACCGGGAAGGTCATACTTCAAAAAGTAGATATACTGCCCAAAAAGATCGACTGGGAAAATGAAGATGATGCCTGGAAAGAATATGCAGCCAAAAGAATCACCAGGGAATAACACCAAATGAGAATAAAACAGGGAAGCATTGTACTCGTTGATTTTTCCATATTTCAAATCCGGGAAAATCTGTGGACAGCTTGAGCATTTAAGTATTAAAAAAGCCAATAAGAACAAAATGAAAATCGTGATCATCGACTACGGACTTGGCAACCTGCGAAGCATCGAAAAAGGCCTCAAATATGTGGGCGCAGATGTTGAAATATCAAAAGAGGCAAGTGTATTGGATAGCGCTGACGCCCTTGTACTTCCAGGGGTTGGGGCATTTCGCGATGCTATGATGCATTTTTCAACTCTTGAAAGAGTGGTTAAAGACGCTGTAAATGATGGAAAGCCTCTTCTTGGAATTTGCCTTGGTATGCAGATGCTTACATCAGAAAGTGAAGAGGGAGGGATGAATAAAGGTATTGATATTATTCCTGGACGCGTGATACGTTTCCCGGCATCTGAATTGAAAGTTCCGCACATGGGCTGGAATTCGCTTATTATCAAAAAGGACATACCTTTAATGAAAGGGATCGATGATGGCTCATTTGTTTATTTTGTGCATTCGTTCCATGTTGAAACAGATGACAAATATAAGGCCGCCATGTGCGACTATGGGCGCATGTTCCCCGCGATTATCACAAACGATGCGGGAAATGTGATCGGCACACAGTTCCACCCTGAAAAAAGCGGCACAATTGGGCTTCGGATGCTTCGCAACTTTGTGGAGAATTATGGACATTGAAGGATATGCAAAACGCGGTCTCATTCGCGGGGACAAATCGATAAAAGAGAAACTAGCTGACAGGATACTTGAGATAAAGAATATATCCAGGTATCACGCGCAAGAGTTAGCAAATGCAGTGATAGTAGAGGCAAATGCGACCATTGATCCCCGGGGAGAAATCCTTAAGCCCATTATCTCAGGAGTAACTATGGGAGATTTCGGTGTGGGCTCCCGCGGGATGGGAGATTTCTATACCCATGAAAAAATTGCACAGGTTATCGGGAAGACATCTGCCATAGTTGATTCTTCTCATCTTGACGATTCAGGCGTTGTCCGCGCCGAGGGGAAATATCTCGTCGTAACCATCGATGGGATGCATTCGCGCCTTTCAGATTTTCCTTTTCTTGCCGGATTCCATGTCGCCCGTGCTGCTCTTCGGGATGTATATGTAATGGGCGCCCGACCAGTTGCTATGCTTTCTGACATCCATGTCGCAGATGATGGAGACGTTGCAAAGATATTTGACCATATCGCAGGAATAACAACAGTTTCAGAACTCACAGGCATACCGCTTGTGACTGGAAGCACCCTGAGGATCGGGGGTGATATGGTTATAGGAGATAGGATGACAGGCGGAGTTGGCGCCGTAGGTATGGCGCAAGATCTCACAGCGCGCATACAGGCAATTCCTGGAGATGTTATTCTGATGACCGAAGGGGCAGGCGGCGGGACAGTTTCTACGACTGCTCTTTACTATGGTATGCATGATCTTGTGGATGAGACCATAAACATCAAGTTCATCGATGCATGTGAAGCGCTCTTTGATGCAGGGATGATCGAAAAGATACATGCAATGACCGATGTGACTAATGGAGGAGTGCGCGGGGATGCAAAGGAAATAGCAAGGACAGCTAAAGTCAGGCTAATTTTCGAAGAGGAAAAGCTGCGCACACTTGTAAATAAGAAAGTGCTTGCAATGCTTGAAAAGCTTGAGATAGATTATCTTGGTGTATCGCTGGATGCGCTTTTAATAATTGCGCCACAGGAATATGCGAAGGATATCCTTGAGTGCGTCCGGGAGAAAGGGGTAGCTATTGATATTGTTGGCAGTGTCGTCGATGGAGAGGGGGCAGAATTGATCGTGGAAGGGATATCCCGGGATTTCACTCCACGCTTTAGAGAATCAGCATATACTCCTATAAAGAAGCTTGTCGGTGAGAAGACACCCAGGAATTTTGATGCTATGAAGAAAGCTGTTGATCAAACGGCGAAAGAGGCTGTTGATAAAAAGATGCGTGTGGTGGGAAGGATAAGAGGGGATTAGGGGGGCATTTTTGCAGGTGAATCCGCAGATTCGCGCAGATTTCTTGCATCTGGTTCATACTTTTTAAACATCATTGCTTCGACCCTGTTTATCTCAAGAAGCCTGACAAGATTTTTTATATCGTTCCCATCTACAGGAACTCCCGGCAGCATCGCATCCCCTTTGTAGAAAATCACTCCTCCTTTCATATTCGCGCCCACAAAACCTTTAGCTTTTCCTTTTATGATCAGTGATCCGCCTGCCATATATGCTCCGGCGAAATCTCCTGTATTTCTGGTGATAACTGTCCCGCCGCGCATCAATACGCCAGTATTCAATCCTGACTCCCCCTCCACATGAATAAACCCTTGATGCATAAGTATTCCGGTGCTCATGCCGGCATTTCCCTCAACGATCACCTTTTTTTCGGAATCAAGACGGGCAGCTATCGTATCGCGAATTATGCCGTCCCTCAAATATAAGCAACCGTCTTCCAGCGAATTTGGGGGAAGGATATTCTCATCCTGTCCTTCTGTCAACAAATATGTAATGGAATTGAACTTTCGATAACCAGCGCGATCAGATATAACTTCTACCACGTTTCCCATAGGCTCTTTGATATTGCCTTTCACAAAGATAGCGCCGCAAATCATGCTGATGCCCATGCGCGTGCCTATATCTCCATCAACGATTATCGAACCTGTATGGAGGGATTTACCTGTCCCGCCAAAGAATTTCAGGTCAACACCAAGGCTGCTTCCAAGCCTTTTTCCGACATTTCCTATTATGCTTACATCTTCCCCTTTTTTTAAAGTCAAAACAAGGTCTTCATATGTATATGAGGAACTTTTTTGGTTGGGGATAACAGCAGATTGGGAAAACCTGTCGCCTTTATGCTGCCAGAAAAAATCATAGGTGAAATCGCAAAGACAATCGACAGGGGCTGATAATTCAAGACGCATAGATCGTTCACTTAAATTTCTTCAACAATTTTCCATAGAACTCTACATCCTCATGCTTTCTAGCAAGTCGTTCCACAATAAGCTCAGGCGTGCTTCGAGCAAGATAATTATATCGCGGGTTCCTGTCAACAATAAGGTTCAGGTTTTCATCAAGACCTTTTGCTTCGATGCCATCCACCCGTATTTCGTATGTGGTATTCTTCATAATGGATTCTGCAAGATGGCTCACAAAAACACCGAGCCCGTTATTATCCTCAAGTTCCTCAAGTATTCCGGATATGATCTTTGCGGATGCTCCAGGTTCGGTTATTGATTCCATCTCGTCGGCAAGAACGATCTTTGCATTTGAATTTGCGACCGCTGCGAAATCCCTGATCGTGCTTTCAAAGGCTCCCGCATCCATTGTGCCTTTTGATTTGCCAAAATAATAGAATTCCTCTACGAGACCGACCTCACATTCTCTTGCTGGCACGGGAAATCCCATATGGGCTAGAATTACGATCTGGGCGATCAGGTCAAGCGTTGATGTTTTTCCGCCAGAATTCACACCGCTCAAAAGGACGACATGAGCATTTTTTAATTTTGTGATCGATGAATTCATACTTGAATTTCCGACAGTGTAATCAATTGGAACCACATTTGAAAGAAAAATGTTCATGCCTTCTTTAATGCCGATACCGTTATTGCTTTGAATACGGGGCATATTGAGTGCGAATTTCTTTGCAAAACAGGCGATCGAATATCCAACATCAAGATCAAGAACATCACGAACAAGAACCTGTGCTGTTTCCTTCAAATTAGATAGGGAACGGGCATTATTTCTTAAAATTACGATCTTGCGTGAAGCAATGGTTCGAAGCAGATGGTTTTTTAATCCTTCAACTGCACGAATATTCACTTTTATAGGATATGATAATTCATCCCCGAAGAAATTATTGACATACTGGGATTCGTTTGGTGTAAGACCAAGTCCTGAAACGACCCCTCGCATCGCATTTGAGGCAACTGTATTGTATTTTTCTTTTATTTCCTTCTCTAGCATCCTGTTTATGCTTCCATCCATTGCTGTGAGCAGGTCAAATCCTTTCACAGTTATTGAACTTTTTTCGATAAGGGCGCCAAATTCAGTATTTGCCGCGCTTTCTGCCGTCGCCACTGCGTCATTTAACCTGTCAAAGATCGATTTGCACCGGTCTATTTCAGTATCAACCCCGCTTTTTATGGTGTCATCACTCGACAAGTTCATCAGGCCAGAAGAAAGTTGCGTTAATTCCTGTGGTTTTATTTTCCCACAAAAATCCGGCAAATATTGCCTGATATTTTTCAATATTTCAATAGCACATGTGATGGATTCAAGATTCCTGGAAAAAAATGAAAGTTCTTTTTCAGGTGCCACCTGCCATGCTTCTGCTTTCTTGATATCCATGAAATCAATATCTAAATCATCTGGAAAATCCCTTCCTGCAAGATGTGCCCCCAGGATCACATATGAGTAACCACGGGCTATATCGGGAATTTCCCTAGCATCTGAAGCAAGCTGGACTGACACGGGGAATTTTTTGGCCGCCTCGAATTCCTCGGTGTTGGTGGCAATAATAACCCTGTCCCTGATAACAGGTATACTATAATTTGTCTTAAGCGGTTTTACCCTTGATAATAGCGATGAAAGTTCTTTTTCATCGAGTTTATTAGCCAATTGAATAATGGCCTGGATCTCTTCCTGGATGAGTATAATCTTTTCTTTTTTTCTCGAAGGATATGGAAAATATAAACTCAATTTGCTTCTGGCATGATCAGTATGGGCAAAACCTTTTACAAGTTCTATCAATCGTTCATAAAACTCAAAGGCCTCATTCGTTTTAAGGAAATTCCTCACTCCTGCACCCTCATTTATTGCCATTGTTTCAAGCACAAGAGATATTGCTGATTTTTCTGTCATCCCTTCGATCTCAGAAAGCGAAGCAATATCATGGTTCACTATCGCTTCTAATGAGCGCTTTTCAGAGCCAAAATGCTCTATTAAGCGCTTTGCGGTTTTTTCGCCAATGCGGGGAATGGATTTCAGGGTGGTAATCATTTGAGATCGAACAGGTTATTTTTCATATAATTGTTATATGATTTTAAAAGCATTGGGTTTAAGATATTTTGATGAGTAATATTTATAAGTAAAGACATTTATAATAGTTATGGGGCAGCGGCATCGCATCCATCCCCTCCGATGTTTCCGCACAGCCCCCTTTTTCTCCACTTTTATAACTTAATAATTTTAAGCTGTCGGAGGGGTTCCATCTTTAACGTCATAGGAGTATTCTCCATTGTTGTTATATTCCGTAATGGTTGTTTCCAATGGATACTGTTCTTTGCAAAGTGGACACCTAATTAAGTCGTACAGTTTTAATCACCCTGATACGATATTTTCATCCTTTTTGTCTTCAAGATTCATGTCTTCTTTCTCAGTTTCATGCACCGGTTCTTCAGCAGCTTCCTCTACAGGAGTTTGCTTTCTTCTTCTGGAGACTGTTATTACTTTCTGATCTTTTGCTCTTGCAACAGATCTTGAAATTACTCTCTTTGTTATAGAATGCAAATCTGCGGGGATCAGTTCTGCCTCATACTTTGTGTACAGGGTCTGTATTGCAATTCGTATAAGATCTGACGAATTGGCAAAATCACCTGTGCCCATCAGTGCGTCTACGAGTTTTTCTGTATAGCCGTCAAAGCGTACCTCTTTCCTGATTTCCTTTCGTCCTGGTACTTCTGGCATTATACCAATAATATTTTTCTTGATATATAAGCTTTTCCGTTGATTAAAGCGTATATTAGTACGTACATAAAACCGTTTTAATAGTTAACTATATTAAAGTAAATTACGTACAAAAGGCCGGTGATTTTATGAAAGATAAAAAGAACCTCCAATGTTCGCCCCAGGGTTCCTACTACCTGTATTTCGATAAATCAGTAATAGAAAAAGTATTTCACTGGCAGCATATGCTGCCCATTGAAATCGAGTATGATGCAGTGAATAAGCGGATCATAGTCTTCCAGGCAGAGGTGAAAGCATGAATCCCAGAACCATGGAAGTTATCGTAGATGCACGACGCACCTATCGCAGCGATCCGCAGGTCTTTGAATCTGCGATCAACAAGCTGAGACAGGGTAACAGGGTCATTGCAGCAGCTGCAGAAATGCTACTGGAAAAAGCAAAAAGCGAGGTGGTGTAACATAGCCTACTGCTGCTATACACCCTGAAGATCAGATACTTCAGATAGTAAGAGAAAATAAGGCAATCCCTCTTTCAATGTTGCCAAAACACCTCAGGCGAACATCATTCTGGACCCTTGAACTTGAGTGGCGGGGACTTATAAAGAGAGTAGCCTGTAGGGTCAGAGGGGCGTCTGCTCTTCTTCTGGTTTCGACAGAATCCTTGTTGGTCAAGACGGATTAAGGATTTCATCCTAATCCACTCTTCTTGATTCCACATCCACTACTTCCTCCTCTACTTCTTCGTTGGAATCCCGCTCCCAGAGCATTCGAAGATTTGCCACGACCTCAACTTTCTTTTCTTTCTCCTTCAATATCCCCAGGTCTTTCAATATTGTCCTGCTCAGCTTGGCATCGTTCATGATGTCAGGTCCGTGAAGATACCGACTTTCGATCCACTGCTCTAAGCCTGTTTTTGGATTGATTATGAGTGTTTTTCCCTTGCAGTTGTTATCGATCCTGTCCCGCATCATTAAATATTGCGTTATCTTGGAAAGCACCGCTTCCTTGAGCATTTCTACCTGGAGGGTATTGTTTGGATCAACTGCTGGATCCATTAACAGATTCTTGACCATCTCGTCATATGCCTGTTTGAGATCAGGGTGTTTTTGAGCGAGAGCCTGCAATGGATAATCTGCGAAGTTTGCAAGCCCAAGTTTGGAGGAGTTCATTGACTGTATCATGGATTGAACCTCAGGGGTCTTTCTCAGATTGTAATGACGAGCGCGTTTGGATATTGCAAACATTGTTCTGTTGGGAAACAGTTTCTGGATCTCTTCAGCGTTTTGAAGGGGGTATGACTTTTTCAGAACTGCATCCTCCTCATCGGTCCAGAAATCGAATTCGTGCTTTTCAGGTTCTTTGTAATCTTTTCTAAGCTGCAACTTCCTTCTAAAATTTACTATCCTCACTGGTTTACGAACAGTCTTTCCAGTACGATCACGCAGTACTGGAAGTCCGATGATATTTTCACTATCTGCGGTGGGTTGTGAAGCAGCATCTTCCTTCTTTTTATTCTGGAGCTCTCTGATTTGCTCTGATTCTGACATTATTCTATCCCTGTCGATGATTCTTTTATCGGGTGAGGGGTTTGCTTGAATATGGTTTATGGTGACTTTGTTTTCAATAATATTTTCACCAATCCACTGCATATCGAACGCATTAAAGGCCGAAAAAAGTTGAACGTATATTATGTGCAGTATAAATATAATCCGACCCCCGGGACATAGTTAAGATAACGTGGAGGGGCTGCATAAACCGGAGCAAGAGGAACGAGATTAAACGGGGGAAGGGAAAAATAATAACCAGGAAGGGGAAACAGAAGACAAAATGGAAACAAGGACAAACAGAAAAGTAAGTGGAAGATGCCTTGCGCCAGTGTTAAACAATATTATAATCCGGGAGCATATACAGCACAATTTCTCCATGGTTAAAAAGAAGTAGATATATCTGCGGAAATTGTTTATAGATTTCTTTTATTGCAACTTTTCCGCTAAAAAATTCCTCAAAATCCCTGGCTTTACCTATCATTAACATATCTCTCCACCCTTCCTTGCCTTTGCATTTGTTTGCCTTTACTACATAACCAGATGACCTGCTAACCAAAATTTATAAATGCTATTAATGTTATGATATTATATGGAGAGTAAACCGGGTGATCATGATCTAAATCTACGTGGTAATCTCGTAAGTTTAGAATGATATAAAACACCAAACACAGGTAAAACTGTAGGCGGAATATCTATGGAATTCGTTCCCGCCCGGGCTTATATCCTTTCTAAAATACTCAGAGCAATGTGATTTTCATGCCAGACACGAGGGTTGAAGACCAGGTAGCCATCAAGACTGCAAATCTGATATTGGAAAAGAGGATCTTGATGAGATAAGGATAGATTTTAAGGGATGCCAGAATCCACTGGCAATGACTACACGTTTTGGTTTATTCCAAGTCTGCAAGCACAAATGTTGTACGCACTTTAGTGATTATGCGTAAAGTTCAGGAAGTGAACTATAAATATTGAAAGCCTCTTCTCAAGCATATGCTTGTTGACCTGAAAGACATGGAAATTAAGAAACTCTCTGAAATCTATGATATCGAGAGTAGAGATTCGTTCGTTAGCCTTTATATTAACATGGAACAAACGAATGAGAGATTTGTCGATAAACGAAAAAAAGCATGCAGAGCCGTGTTAAAGGAAAACAGGGATTGGATGGAGAATTTCGATAAGACGATGCAAATGATCGAGAAATTTCTGGGTGTGAATGATAAAGAAGAGGGGCAAAAGGGTCTTGCGATATTCGCATCGAACGAACACGATTTGTTCATAACATATAAATTAGGGGTGCCAGTTGAAGACCTGATGGTCGTTGATACATCGCCGTATATCAGGCCGCTTGCAAGAATGATAGAAGATTATGAAACATTCGGTCTGGTTGTTCTGGACAATCACAGGGCAAGAATAATTGTCGTTTCCTCGGGCAAGATTGATGATATAACCAAGATCGCCAGGGATATCATGAAAAAACATAAGAAAGGCGGGATGTCACAGGGGCGTTTCCAGAGGATGCGGGTGGGCGCAATTGAGCATTTCCTGAAGGAAGTCACAGAGGAGATGGTAAAAATATTTTCCAAAGAGAACATTGCTAAGATCGTGATCGTCGGCCCTGGTAACGCCAAGATACTGCTCAAAGATTTTCTGCCAAACGAGCTTAAGAACGAAATCCTTGATTTAATCGATGTGGATTTTGATGAGGCCGATGGGTACCTCATTTCAATGGCTGAAGAAGCAGTCCAGAAAGACGAAAAAGATACTGTTTCAAAGAACGTAATTCGATTGAAGGAAGAGATACTGAAACACGGCCTTGCTGTCTATGGTCTGAAGGATACAATTGACGCGGTGAAAAACGGTTATATGGAATTACTGCTGGTGAGCAAAGGCTATAAACAGGAGGGCTGGAAATGCGAGAAATGCCAGCTTGTCGATTCTGATATAATCGACAAATGTCCGAACTGCAACGGTAATGTGACGCAGGTCGATGGGATAGAAGAGAGCATCGAATTCGCACAACGAACGGGTACAAAAATCGAATTTGTTGATAATAACCCGATATTGCAGGAGCTGGGGGGCGTTGGTGGCTTACTTCGCTTCAAGATATGATTATCGTTGGTATATAAGATGAAGCGATAAATAGCTTCAAATATAAAGAGATTATATCTGCTTAATGGGGCAAATAATTATGACAAGTTTTGATGAAATGGTTACTGGTGCTGTAGAAAAAGTTATACCGAGTGTTGTTAACATCAGTGAAGTTAAGCTAATGAAGGATGCATATCTGCATGTGCATCCGGTTAAGGGCGTGGGTTCAGGTTTCATAATACAAAAAGATGGCTTTATACTCACAAATGCCCACGTGGTACTGGGTTCCCATGAGATAAAAGTGGCTCTGGAAGACGGAAGGATATTCACGGGTGAAATAAGAGGCCTTGACACGATGAAAGATCTTGCCGTAATCAAGATTAAAGCAAGCGACCTGCCAGTACCAGAAATGGCAAAAGATAACGATCTAAAAATCGGACAGATGGCAATTGCCATAGGCAGTCCTCTTGGCCTTGTGGGTGGTCCTACGGTCACAGCAGGTGTCGTAAGCGCTGTGAACCGTTCGATCCAGACTGAGGCTACATTCATGGAAGGATTGATACAGACAGATGCTGCAATTAATCCCGGCAACAGTGGAGGTCCGCTGATAAACAGCAAAGGTGCGGTTATGGGAGTGAATAGTGCCGTCATTCCTTTTGCGCAGGGCATCGGGTTTGCGATGCCGATACAACCAGCAATATGGGTGGCAGAGCAGCTGATAGAACACGGCGAGCTCATTAGACCATGGATTAGCATCAATGCAGTTGATGTCAATCCAAAGCTTGTTGCATACTATGATCTTCCAACAGAAAAAGGAGTGGTGGTGACGAATGTGATACCCGGAAGCGAAGCAGACAAGTCAGGTATCGAAGTTGCTGATATCCTTGTACGCATGGACGATATTGAGATCAATAATGTCAGAGACCTGATAAAAGTCATTAACAAACACAAAGTGGGTGATAGTGTTGCTATGGAATTTTTCAGGGGACCGGGAAAAGTGAAGCTAAAGACAGTGCTTGAAAAGGCTCCAGATACGCAGCGTCCACCTATGGCAAAGTGAAAAATGTATTCCTCTTAACCCCGAGATTAATTATTCAAGATGGCAAAATGATGATTAAATTAAGAAGGTTAATGCTCCTGGGATTATTGATAAGTGGATTTGTAATTTTGAGCGGTTGTGTGCAGGAAAAAACCTTGACAGTACCAACTGAAATCCCGCTGCTAGCAGTGAATTTGGCAATCTGGGGACATTAAAAGACACATATTTCTGTAATGAAGGCACAAGCACGTGGTGGATCGATATGAAGCCGACGATTGAAAAACCGGGATGTAGTCCTGCGTATGTTGTTAACATCAATACTGAAGCAGTAGAAATAAACTGGAGATGTACGGGAGCAATACCCTAAAACAATTTACATGCTCAAGAGCAGGTATATATATTAAATACACTCAATTATCAAATGAGATCGGGGAGTTATAATAAAATTTTTCAAAATCATAAGCCACGTTTTTAACCCCCACATCTTTTTTTTCAAAATCCGATATAAGACATATGCATATTATTTCCCCAATTCCTTCAGTCTCTCAATATTGACTCTTGCCTCATCAACTGCTCTTCTTTGTTTATTTTCAAGCTGGGCGATTATATCCTTAAACCCGACCTTGAGCGAGTAAATCTTATATGGTCTCCCTTTGCCGGGTTTCTTTTCTTCCCGTTCATTGATCCAATCGAGTTCTTTTAATTGCTTCGTGGCAATGCTTACTTCGGGCTGGCGTAATTTTGCTGACCTTTCAATTTCTATCGATGTTGCAGATTTCGTATTTTGCATATATGCAAGCATCATTGAAACATTCCTGCTCATCCCTAAAGAAATAAGTGCATCTGCAATCTTTTCTTCTTTGTCGTCAAATTGATTCATCTTGAATGTTTTCATATCTACTCCCGTAATATAATAAACGCCGATATTATTTTAATTTTTTGTTTTTTCTTTCAATGAATGAAACAAATATACACATTTCATGCGCATTCATTGTTTTATTTTTTATATTTCTTCCTGCAGTTTAATGTATTCTGCGATCGATTTCCCAAAATTTCTGCAGGTATCCAGAGCTTCTTCATCAGGGATACGCTCTATGCTAAGAGGAGGATCGATCACGTTCATACCATAGCTGGAAAGTATCTTTGTTACGACAACGGGTCCTTCCCCACTCCATCCATATGCCCCGAAAGCTGCTCCAACTTTGCCTTTAAGTGGAACTTTTGCCAAACTTTCCACGAATTTCATAGAGTCTTCATAAGTAGCCAGACCGATTGCTATTGCATCTGCATTTTCAACATCCTCCGGAGAGACTTCATCCACTATCTGCAATATAACATCAATACCTTCATTCATTGCCCCCTCTGCGATAGCTTTTGCCATCAAACCGGCATTTTGGAATCCTGTGCCATAAATTATTGATAGTTTCTTTGCCATTTTCATGTTCGCCCCCGACTTTCTTCAACTACAGCTACTTTAGTCATATTTTTCCTCCCATACATTTGAGAAAGTTCGATGTTTCAAAACCCCTTTCTCATAATAAGATTTGCAATGATTATAGATATAACTTCCTCAAGCCATTGAGAATCATCCTTATCGGTCCTCTTCCCAGGTATTATGCTTGATTTTGCAGGCATCTGCCAGGATAAAATTGACACTTTAGGGTCCTTTTAAAAAAAAATTCTACCTTATTTTCCAAATTTCATTTGAATTATTGATATATGTTCTGTAACACAAGCAACATTTTGCCCCAAAAGGTTTACGCAATTTTCTTTTGGAACAATTGGCAATACCATGACGATTATTATTAGTAATATTATTACTATCCAAGCAGAGTCTATCAGAAGGTGGAACAATTAAAAATTGATTTTGATTATTTCTCTGAAGAATAGGAAAGATGGTTTTATCACCTGTGAGTATTAGCAAACCCTATTTCCAGAAGATACTCATGAATCTTGTTTTGAGGTAAATAAATCAACACTCAATTTCTATCATGGATTTATGAAAAATACTGGAACTTCTGCAATATCGGGAACGAAATTAAGGCTTTTAATATTTATCTGTCATTAATTTGATGTCTGTGCTGAATATATACTTTCATTACCAAGATTTGCGCTCAATTTCCGGATTTGAGAATAACATTCTGGCTTCCTTTCTCCATTATTCAAGCATGTGTATTATATCCAGACAAAACTACAACACGAATTTTAACGGTTACATAAATAGAAAGTGTTTAAGTCAATAGATTGTAATATATTGTATATCAGAGTAAGTGTGTTTATACTTTCTGATTCAATTTTTTAAAAAATAGAAAAAAAAATATAATGTTTAAAAAAAGTAACCGGGGCAAAACTTGATTGCTCTGAAGACTACCTTGGCCGAACCTGGGGAATCCTTATAGATTTTTGAGGACATTGGAGATATTAAGTAATTCTAAAAATTAAAACTCAGAGAAGGAAGTGAATGGTATAAGCACAATGACCTCATTCAACTCTTCCTTTAATCGTCTCGTTCTGGTTTATACCCTTAGAACTACTATTTTTGGGTGAAACCTTAGTCGAACAAGCTAAAACGGCCTACGACCTTCGATGATTCTAAGCAGGACCAGGATGATAGCAATGACCAGCAATATATGGATCAAGCCACCAATTCCACCCAGCGAAAATCCCAATAGCCATAGAATCAACAGAATCACAACTAATGTTGTTATTAAATCCATTATCTAACCTCCTTATAAATACTAATTAAACCGAATGTTTATAATCTTTTCTGTTATATGTTACTGGCTTTCATTATCTCAATTAGATATTACTTTATTTTTTTATCCCGTACTGAGTTGAATATATCAAGGCCAACGATTTTCCACTGCAAGCATTCGATTCCAAAAAATTTATATATTATAATGCCCATAACTTTAATGGGGGAAACAATTGTTCTCGATAGTATCTTCGTGTTATTTGGAAATGATTGTTTTCAATAATTAATTGCTATCAAACAAGGAGTGTATATATGTTTTTATTTAACTGGGATAACGTTCCAGGAAAAGATAACGGAAAACTCGTAGAGTATCTGGAACAGAAGTATGGTGTGGATTGGGTAAGAACGGCAAAAATTGAAAAAATCAATAACAATGAAATAAGATTAGCTACTGAAAAAAATCTTCTTTCCTTAAAACTTAACAATGAAAATACTAAGGTAACCTTAACAATCAACAAGGTTCCAACTGATGAATTCATTGTGAAGACTGAAAATAGTAAGCTAAACATATATAAAGATATTGAGCAAGAAAAGAAAGATGTCAGGCAGGGCGTCAAAGTGAAAGATATCAGCTACCCCTACTCGTTGCTCGGCGGGTTGGTTCTTGCAGGTCTGATCGTCGTGTTCTTGTTGGGCTACTTGGGTACCAAGAGCGCCGGCATATTCGAGCCGCGCGAAGCGTTCTTTGTGATCGGAGCTTCAATACTCATCCTGACTGCCGCGTCAGTGTACCTGTTATTGACGCTGCGGGACACTATCAGCGTCCTCAAGATCCATGAAGAGGAACTGCAATCCGCGCGTGATGCTGGACAGGAGAGGCGTATCGCTTCGCTTGAAAACACACGCTCAGGCGCAACCGCCTCGCTTGCCCCACGTGTCGATGCCATGGAGCCGCAACTTGCGACCCTGGAGGCGCGCGTTACCGCCCTGGAGCGCGAGCGTCCCAAAGTATAATATTCATAGATACTAATAAAAATACAATTGTGGAGGCTACCTTATGGAAGAAGAAGAAGAAATAAAGAAGATAAATGAAACAATCGATGACCTGAGCATCAAAATGGATCACAAAATTGAAGAACTAACGAGATCAATTGAGAAGATGTTTGAGGAGAAACAAAAATATGCTGAAGGGAAGATTAAGGAAAATCCTCTTGCTTATGTGGCAGGAGCATTCGTTGGCGGAGTGATCATAGGGAGCATGATAGGCAGGGGAAAAAGCTAGTGCAGCAAACTATAATCGATTTTTTTAGCGGCCTTTCAAAATCGATAATTCAGGGCTTTTCCGAAACGCATAGTGGACTTGGCAATTCTATAGAAGAAGGTATAGAGAAATCCAGAAAAAAAATATTTATTATCGGAGTAGCGATCTCAATCACTGCCACAGGGTTTTTCTTGATATTATGGGGAATTGCATCCGCCATTGATGAGATGTTCAAAATGCAAGGCCTGGGATTTGTACTGATAGGTTTGCTTGGAGTATTTACAGGAGCACTTGTATATAAGAAATAGATGTAACATAAATATATTAAAATTTAAAATTAAGAGGATATTATGGCATATACATTAGAAATATTGATAATTATAATCGGAATTATATATGGATACATGAAACCAGGCAAAGAAGACCGTTCCGCATTATTGAAAAAAGGAGTGGTAATAGGAATAATTCTCGGTGCTATAATGGTAGTATTGGGATTAATTGGAGGTCGAGGAATTCTACTGCTGGGCACTTTCGTTGGAGCGGTCGTATTTATTGAAGTCATCATCCTTGCCGCACTATTCATTATTGGGACCTACATTGGAGATATGCTTGAGCGAAAATAAATACAAATAGTCCGATTAAAAATAAACGGAGGAATAACATGAACAGCACTCAAGATCAGATAAAAGGCAATGTTCGCAAAATAAAGGATGATATCAAGGAAACTGCAGGGAAACATATCAACAATCCCGACATGGGAGACGAAAATATAGTTGGGAAAGAGGATATCCCCAAGAATCACATCTTGATGTCCGGAAAAGAAAAGGCAAAGACAAAAAGATAGCCGGCAAAGTTCAAGAATAGGTCGGCCAGATCAAGCAACGGATGCCCTATAAGCCCACGCATGAGTATGGCAAAAAAAATGGATTTTAAAGAAGGAATGGGGTCTGGAGAAGAAAGTATTTTGAATAATCAATATGAAAAAATCGTGCCTTTTGTCATATTCTTGCTCGCTCTTTTCTTATTTTTCAAAATTATTGAGCCGATGATAACCATATTTTTGAGCAGTATTCTCATAACCTACATGTTCTATCCGCTCTACAAAAGGGTAAGAAAGAGAATATCCAATCAATTTCTGTCAATAATTCTCACGATACTGGTTATTGTCATTGTTTTATTGCTCCCCTTTTCTTATGTAGTATTTGAAGTTACACAACAGAGCACCGAATTTTATCATTCGTTGTCAAGCAACATTGCAAAAGGGGCTTTATTCGGCATCGGATGCTCAAGTACTGATTCAAAATTTTGTTCTCTAATAAACATTATAGAAAAATTTAGTGCACAAAGTCTGTCAAAGATAGGTTTTGACAAGGAAATAAAGAAACTATTACCTCGTTTGCAGGAGATACTAACAAATTACCTTATTGAAATACCTCTGGCAATTCTCAATGGGGGTTTTATATTGTTTATATCTTATTTTCTTTTCAAAGACGGGGAGAAAATAAAACAAAAGATAGCTGGTTGGCTTCCTATTAGAAAAAAGAGTCTCCAAAAGCTTATGGATCAATTTGAAAAGATAACCTATGCAGTAGTTTTCGGACAATTGTTTGTTGCATTGGCCCAAGGAGTTGTGGCTGTAATTGGATTTTACATCTTTGGTGTTCCGCTTTCAATTTTTTGGGGAGTCCTAACAGCATTTTTTGCCTTGATTCCAGCAGTGGGAACTACCATTATATGGGTACCTGCTTCTTTTTATCTGGTCTTAAGCGGCTACCTTACACAGGATTATACAACAATAGCGAAAGGCTTGGGGCTATTCGTTTATGGGGTGTTGATCATTAGCACAATAGACAATATTTTAAGGATAAAAATAATCGAAGCAAAAGCTGATGTGCACCCGATAATTGTAATTGCTGGAGTTATAGGCGGGGTAAATTTGTTCGGGGTTATAGGGTTGTTTTTAGGCCCGATACTTCTGCCTTTGCTATTGACATATTTTGAAACCTTTAGAGAAAGATTTGAATGAAATGAGATTTTGCAGAGTATAAATAAGTAAAACAATATTATTATTATATTCAGTCTTTCATACTTTCATCCAATATCCTTTTAATACAATACATACATAATAGATACTATCGAGTGGCGGGCATAACAGCAGATAATACCGATAATTCTCTGAATTCATCGGATTCTTAAGGCTCCAGATATGATGCCATAGCTATAAGATTTTATATAACCGGAGGAATATCATGAAAAGCAGTACACAAGACAAGGTAGAAAGCAATATCCACAAAGCGAAGGGCGAGATCAAGGAAGTCGCCGGAAAACTCACCAAGAATACCGACCTGGAAATAGAAGGCAAAGAAGAGAAGATAGAAGGTAAAATTCAAGAAAAGGTTGGCCAGATCAAGAAAGTCTTTGGGAAGTAGGAGCGCAGCGTATAATACGCTTGCACCCCCTTTGAGGCCATTGGCCTCAATGTTTCTTTTTAATTTTCTATATCAAACACTCATTTTCTAAGATTATAATCAATCTCAAGACACAAAACTGAGCCATCACAAAGTTTTTTCAAGCTCAAAGTTGAACCTGCCTGAAGATAACAACATAAGAGAATACCTGCTGAACTTTTCAGATATTATGGATTTTATGGGAAGCTCTATATAATATAACAAATCACTGACTACATATTACACTCATATCGATAAAATCAGTTCCGGAATTTTAACTGAAATATGGCTAATCAAATTGTATTTCTCAATATCTCACATGACCCATCTCCGTTTCTGCATCCCCAGAAATGGCAAAATGATGATACAATCATGACATCCAAATTCAGTTTATACTGACGAATCTCATAAATACTATATGAGGGGCGATATATGCGATGTTTGCGGATAACCTATCCTGACACTTCTGGCACATTCCGGATATCAGGAACTCTTTCTGGGAAAGCTCGCTGTCAAATCCTTCGACTTTACCGCTGCAGGTCATGCATATGCGCGCTTTCATCTTAGGGATCCGGTCAGGGAACAATATGTCTGCAGGTCTTTTCTGGACGTTTGATACGTCAGGTACTGGATAGTTATAGTTTTCAGTCATAACAAATCGCCTCCGCCTCCGTTATTTAAATCCAGTCATTGCTTCTGCTTTCATCTCAGAAAGCGAACTTTGCGATAGCTTCTTCAACATCCACGATCCTGCATCCCAGGTCAGGCTCTATATCAGGATTCTTGCAGTATCCAAACTTGCAGTCATGGCATCCTTTTCCTTGTGGATAGCCCTTGCACTGGGAAAGTATCTCAAAGATCTTTGCTGCCAGCCCCAGGATGTGGCTGTTATCCGATTCGATTTCAAGTTTCATGTTTTATCGTTCTCCTGAACCGCTGCTACTGCAACAATTCACCC
>JAPMTR010000098.1 GCA_026552975.1 Candidatus Methanoperedens sp. | reverse complement strand
TTATTAGATTGGTTGATGATGCTTTTGAGGATGTTTTGGATAGGGATGTTGATGGGTGGCTTTCAAATTTTCAGACAGATGCTATAATGACGCCATAGGGATTTCCACACCTTAATTTAGGTAACATTCTTATTTAAACTTCACCTCAATTCTTCGATTACCCAACCATGAAATCGGAACATTCATTCCCGTTTCATCTAACTTTTTCATCAATTTCTGAATCGCTTCTTTCTGGCCTTCTTTATAGCCGCCATGGAATGTAACAATAATCTTATCCCCATTTGCTTTTACCAATGCGGGAAATTCGATAAGTTCATCAAATATCGATTCAACAGTTTTGTTTTCAAAATCCCCCCCGATATCTTTTCTCAAACATGCAATCAAATCGAAAGCAAAAAGCTTCATGGCCACCATTGCTGCAATCTTATTCAATTCAATACTTGGTAAGGCATTTATTCCCAGAAAATCACAATTCTTTATGAAATTTTCGATTCGCCATCTCCAGCTTTGTTCTGTGATGATTTGCTCTTCTGGACTTTCATAATCATTTGTCAAATATCCGAAATATTTTTCATTTCCATCTTCAAAGAATCTTACAACAATAAGCTTCATGCTGCCTGAATAGTTGCGAAGATTCGTTTCTTTGAAAGCAATCGATCGATCAGTTCCAATAAGCGGTCGAAATTCTTCATTTGGTATTAGTTTCATCTCTTCAATGCGGTTTTCATAAAGTTTTACAAGGGTAATAAATTTCAAATCCATTTTTTTATCCAGATATTCAAGAAGTGAACCTACCGAGAACCATTTATCAAAGACGACTTTTTCAATTCCTGGCAAAATATCATTCGTAATTTCAAGCATCGGAATTGTTGCATTTTCAGGAGTAATCCCCTTTCTGGGATATGCCACTCTCACAAAAATCGGATTTCCAGTTTCTTGATCATGAGAAACGAATGATTTTATTCCAGGCATACTGATATTTCTTGTTGCATGTTTATCTTTTCCAATTTTGGATTTTCCAAAATATGCAATAAAATGACCATCGAGATTGATAATTTTGCCTTTGAATATCCCAAACTTGTTGAATGCTTTTGCAAAGGTTATTTGAAATTTTTCAGCACAGGAAACCGTAATCTGATCAAGGAATTCATGCAAATAACTTTTTGATGGAATTTTTGAGAGTCCAGCGATAGCAGCGATACCGTAATCTTTCAATGTCTCTCCCTTGCTTACCCGCTTTTTGCCAATGACAGATAGAAAAATTAGGGTCAATACGCTCTGAAATACGGAGATGCCATCTGGTTTTTTTATGCCTAGCGAATCAACGAGTTTTTCTATCCCCATGGAAGAAATATATGGCAAAAGCAAAAATGCTCCACCATAATTTGTATTAAATCCTCTTGATATGAGGTCATCACTTTCTGTTTTTTCTATTTCACATTTTGGTTCTCTGGCGAGGGCTTCTTCTTCGTTTTTTTTAGGGTTATTCCATGTTCGGAAAGTACTCTTGCGACGCTTCGTGTACTTATTTTAATACCTTCATTTTCTAATACTTTCTGAATGTCGTACATGTCCTTTTCTGGATTTTTGAACCTTATATCTACGATTCGTTTTTCAACTTCATCTGTACATTTGCTTTTTGATTTTGGGCCTCTTGCATCATCTTTTATTCCTTCCCACCTTTCTTCGTCCCATGCATTGATGTATTCATTACCTGTCTTTCGAGTATAACCGTATTTTTTGCAAATTTCTTCTCTTTTCTTCGAGCTCAGTTTGAGTTCCCTAACCAGTTCATACCTTTTCTGAATTGGATCTTCAAGGTCTATCTGGAACTTTCTTCCTTTTTCGCCTTCAATTATAATTTCATTCATATATGATCAATATGTAACATACATTTTGGCACTAATAAATTTATCTATTGATCAAGAATTATATGTGGAAAGAATTTTATTGCTAATATCGCCTATTTTTCGTTGAAATAAGCCATAAAATACAATAGTTATTAATATATTTAAGTATATTAATGACAAAAAAGTAGTTACATTTTAATTATTTGAGAAAGCCAACGTAATGTGATTCTTGAAAAATTCGATTTAATTTTGAGAGAAATTTAGGGGTGTGGAAATCCCTGTATTACCAACCACGGGAACCCTGTATTCCAAACATCTGAGATGCATCTGAAACCATACCTTTGCCGGGAAAGCGTATGTAATCTTGCCGACATTATTGCGGTCTATAAACAATCTGAGCGGTTCTATGTGGTAGGTATCGAGATCAAGGAATGGGATAAGCGTGTACATCCGAAGATGGCGATGGAATATCTGGAAACATACAGGGGCACATGCGAATATTTTTATCTTGCAGCCAATAAATTCTCAAAGAGCACACTGGAATTGAAAGATATTGGATTGTTCGATCTTGGCAGGATGAAGGTTATCAAAAATCCGGGATATTTATATCCCGATGTGGAATTCAGGGCTAACTTGATGACAAGAATAAAAAACAACTTCAAGGTGCTGACCAATGCTGTAGAAGACCCGTTCCAGAGGACTATTGGGGAGTATTATCAGTAGTATTACCCCTGTCCATCGGCTCAACCTCTGGTTTATTAATCAAATCCTCGGATTCAGCCTCTGTAAAGCATAATTCTGCAAGTTTTTCTTTCAACCTTTTCTCTCCAGCCTCAGACCACATTTGAATTAAAGTATCAACCTTGCTTGAGAGTTCTTCTTTCATATTATTTGCTCGCTCTTCATTGAGCAGCCCTAAGCCCACTTTTTTATCTATCTCTACATTATAATCCGAAATAACTCTGGTTGCGTAATATTTGAAGGCTGTTTTCTTGCGCAAGTCGTATTTATTGCAAATATTCCTTTGTTTCCAGCAGATATTCTGCCTTTTCTTTTCGTGGACTTGCTTCTGATGTTTTGGATTTACCTCTTTATTTTTATTTCTATTTTTCATGATTGGTGGAAAGTATTATTCCATTTCCTCTTTCAATTTATTAATGAATTCTTCAGGATCTTGAGTCGTCAGTATAAGTTTCCTGAAAAACCCCTTCTCCTTTTCTATCAATACCGCACTTTTGCGCATGCTGATAAAAGCAATACCTCCTCCCCACCACAGTCGTATACCCCAACCTGCGTACCAGGGAATGTCTTCCATCTTTTTTACCGCTTTTATTTCAGAAAATGGGATTCTGTATGTGAAAGGAGGCATTGCAGCCTCTACACCATGGGTTGTAATCCTGAACTTGATGTTGAAAAAACTCCACGTAACCAGAGCTGAGATTAAAACTACCAAAAGCAAAGCGAATTCAGTCTGTTCAGGCTTTCTAAAGATGAAGTACAAAAAAACCAGTGAGAATAAGCCAGACACCATCACCAGCTTAATCGTATTGCTGTAAGGTGCTTTTTCCTCATAGACCTTATTTGTCTGTGCCAGCTCTGTCTTGATTTTTTTCGTCTTAAGATAGTCGCCACCATGCTTTTCATCTACAAATGCTTCCACTTCACTTCGGATCAGCCTCAAAAATGGATTCCCATATACATTATTTTCTTGATAGTGCAACTTGCCACCCCTAATACCCAAAATAATTTCTTCCTGTGTAAGTCCGAATTCTTTTCGAGCGGACTTATCACTAAGAGTTGCACCCTTCTTGACCCAGGTGGATTTTAGGACTTCAACTTCTGCCATATTTATCATCTGTTAGTATTTATTTTGGCGCCTTTGGCCCCATTATGGCCCCATTATGGCGTCTTTGGCGTATTAGAATATATGCTGTACCTTTTCATGTTATTCTGATCTTTTCTCCTGACTAGTGTTCAGCGCTGCCCGTCCTTTAGCCGTCAGGCGATATTTCTGGGTCGGACTTTTAGGTGAATCAGGCTGTGTCATCTCAACAAATCCTGCCTGAATGGCTGGTTGCAGATAATCGTAAAGAAATGTGGGGCGGTGGTTCAAACCTGCACATTTCATCGCTTCACGTGCCCCTATTGGTCCTTGTTGCAAGCAGGATAGCAAAAGTCTTACTTGTTCGCTTACTTGTTCGCTTACTTGTTCGGTAGCAATTCTGGAGACTTCAGTCGTCATGGATTCGGCCAGATAAACAGTAAAGCGGATCCGCATACCGATCTCTTCGATTGCGGGCTCTGGGAGGTTTTGTTCTTTAGCTTCTTCAAAAATACGGCAGACACCACTCCCCCATTGCTCGATAAGATTCAATTCTTTAAACACGCGGGCGATCACACGGTTGCGTATTTTGGATACACCTTGCTTTACATCTTCGATTGTCAAGCCCGGAAGCAAAATACCGGGATTTTCGATTTCCACCCGGTCGTCATAGATGGCAACCCTCAAAGGAGCACCCATCTGGGAGTAATCGGCATGCACTATGGCATTAATTACCGCTTCACGCATTATGGTCATGGGAATGCTCCATACATCACGGCGGCGGATATGTGAAAAGTCCGCCCCACGCATGGCGTGCTTTTTAATGAACTCAATAACATGTTCAATAGCAATGGGCAGATGCTCGTGGATCTCTGTGTGATCAAAAATGACGCTTTTTGTCGTTCCTGCAAAACGGCCACATTGGATCCATGCATCTGAAAAGTGCTCGTCGCGTTCTTTCCCAAAAAGTAGCATTCCTCCGATGGTTGGGACCAGTTTTCCCTGCGTCTGTGTGATTATTTTAAGCGTAAGCAGCTCTTTTTCATTCAAGTCGCGCTGCAGTCTAAAAAGCGCTTTTGCCGCCTCAATGTCCAGTGCATCAACGCTTAGCTCAGGCATTGGCATTTCATCAAATGTGATGCCTTGCGCGGTGCGTTTGAGTTCTTCAATAAGTGACCGGTCAGCTTTGCGATTGGTGGACCCCAGTCGAACATAAACACCCTCTAATGGACCTTCCCTTTTCAGCCAGTGAGGACGAGAACCGCTGGGATACACTTCCACTGCTAACAGACTCTTATCCTGCAAAGCTATCAATTCCACATTTGGCACCAATCGTGGTTCGATGCTATCAGCGATCAAATTGCATAAACGTTCTTCTTCATCAAGCGGATTTTCGATACCTAAAATCTCTCTGGTTTCATCTTCCACCCCGATCAATAAGCGCCCTCCGGCTGAGTTGGCAAAAGCAACCAGAGTTTTGAGCATGTTATTAGGAGAAGAGAGATTGCGCTTAAACTCCAGCGTTTTGCCTTCTGGCATGGTGATAATTTGAGTTATCGATGGATTCATTTAATTTCCTCTTATAGATTTATGTATTTCCATTTTTTGTCCGAATTGTACACCATTTCGATAATCTTCTGATGGATGATATGTTGTTTTGTTTTGAATTGATACTGATCCGGGATACATCTTATTCATTTGTTCAGCAACAATACCTTCTTTCACGATTACCAGAGCATTCTTACTTTCCTGATACTTTCTTTCCTCTTTGATCTCATACAATCTATTACTTAGAGAACCTATTGCGCCGACACAGAAATCTATCACACGGGTTTTTCTGGAAATCCTGGTTGGGATATCTGTTGCTTTGATCGCACCTGTGTGTATTTGTAAATATAGATGATCAAACATTTTTGACGCAACATTTGCATCCATTTCGAATCCGACAAAGAATACTTTTGTACTTGTTCTCATAACACGGCATTCATAAAATGAAGCCACAATTGAAGAAAGACTCATGACCCAATGTCTTATGCCTTTTTGATCTATCAGTTCAGACTCAATATTTCTTATTAGTGTTGATTTATCTGAAGTAGCTTTAATTTCATTAATGGATATTTCGTATTTATCCATAAGTTCTTTAACAAGCTTGTTTGCTATTGCCATCTCATTTACATTTACAGCACCACTTTCAGTTTGAGTATGTGCCATGATTTTTTCAATCTTACTTAGAACTTCGATCCTTTCTTCATTTGTTATCATTTTATTACCAAATATCCAGGTTGCATCTTATCGGAAACTCGGTCTTCAATAGACCTTTCTTTTTAATAAGTTAACCAGTCGTTCAATATATCTTATCGCAGAATATAATAAGGGATCATTATGAAGAAACTTGATATCAACCAGCTTGATGATAGCGATGAGGAAATCGCAAACATACTAATTTCCTCAGGCCTGAGCAGACCAGCTGCCAGAACCCTTGCATATCTTCAAAAAGTGGATACTGCTACATCCATTGACCTTGAACGGGCTACAGGATTGCGCCAGCTTGAAGTCAACATAGCAATGAAGCAGTTAAATCCACTTGATTGGATCGAAGAAGATGAAGAAAAGAAGCCAGGTAAAGTAAGACCGAATAAAGTATATTCGTTGAAAGTTGGATTTAAGGACATAATCACACATCTTGAAAAAAAACAGAAAAAAACAATTGATGATGGAATGGCATCGATCAAGAGACTGAAGGATCTAAAGAAGGGATAATCTTTCATCTCAAGATCCTGCAGAAACTTGTGAGGTAAAATATACAGTCCCCGTCGCAGCAAACATTTACCCTCCCCCCAAGAAACCGCATGCATGCGGCGCACGATCATCCCCTGATCGAGCTTTAGCTCCATTTATCCGATGTCCGCAGACGTCGCGCTGTTCCCTGAAAAACATACATTATGTAACGATGGATCTATTGATTCTTTTGGAGCTAATTTTGGTATAATCCTGGAAAAATGGTATTTATATCCAAGAATTCTTGAAATCCTCTACCTTTTCTATTTATTCTCAAACAAAAACTATGATGTAATTTGCAGAAAGTATTCTCATATTTTCCATACATTAGATTCCACGATTTACATGCATTTCCAATATCACTGATAACTTTAAATAAGTATCATTGATTAATGATATATATCACTGATAACTTTATATGGTTATCACTATATACAGATAACTAAACATGGTCATATCAGAAAATAACCCGGAACTATTTGAGATCCTGCGCGCAAAATTGAATTTAAGCTATGGCGCCGTGGTCAAAGAAGAACAAGTTCTCAAAGATGCGTCGACCCCTATAAGAGTTGATATGGTCATCGAGGATGGCAATAACAGGTATTTTGTAGAAGTAAAATCCAGAGCAAATATCGATACGATCGCACAACTGGTCCTGATAAAAGAACTTTTAAGAAATGAGAATCAAGACATATCCAGTGTCTTTTTCGTCATTGCAGGAAATATATTTACCCCAGAAGTAGAAAGGATCGCCAATCAGACCAATATAATATTAGTTACTATCCCCAGAAATATTGAGCATCAAGCACAGAAATATGATCACTCTGCAGGCAAGGTCAAAATCACATCAGAAAAATCATGGAAGGTAATTTCCCGGCTCCTGGCAGAGAAAACAACATCCATCCGCCAATTATCCATACTTGAGAAAGTCTCCTATGGCTGGGCGCATGCAACCATTAAAAGTCTAATAAGCCAGGGAGTTGTCACCAGGAAAGAAAATTATGTCAGCATCTCGGATACCAGTAAACTGATAAATGGTGTCGCGTGGGAGAGACCTTTTGAGAATCTATATGCAGATGAGATAAATATTGAATATCAGGATGCTTTTACGGCAGCTTCGGAACTATCCCACATATTAAAAAACAACGGGATCAAGTTCGCATTTACGAGTTATACAGCTGCAGGGTTATACACTGGTTATGCAATCCGGCATGATACAGTATACCTGTATATAGATAAAAAAGAGATCGATTTCTTCAAGAACACATTCAGAGCAACAGAACAGCAGGGCATCAAAGCACGAATATATACACCTGATAGAGACGTCTTCGCTGATACAAGAGAAAAAGAAGGAATTCGGATCGTTTCCCCATCTCAGACGCTGCTGGATCTGGCAGGATTAGGGTACAGTGGACGGGATATTACAAAAGCCATGGTTGATAAATATGCCTCCCTATGATCCAGATCCGCAGATAATTGAAAAATCCCTTGAAGAGCTTGAATTTATTTTAAATTGGGTAAAACAACGAGGGGAGACAGCAGATAATCCAGTAACAGTACTTGTTGGCGGTTGGGCTGTGGATGCCTATAACCCATGGTATGGCTCTATAGATATCGATATTGTAACGAATAATCGAACAAAACACAGCCTCATGCGTATTCTGGTCAATGAGCGCAAATATTATCACTCCCGCATTGGGACACATACAGTCTACAAACCAACGGAACACGGACCAATACTCATCGATTTTGCTGGCAGGGAAGAACGCTATCCCTTTGAAGGAATAAATGAAGAATTGAATTTTGATAACTCGATCCTTACTGATGTTATTCAAATTAAAAGCTTCATGGGACAGATCATTCCGAATAGAATCCGAAACATCAGATGATCTGGAATGGGAACGTGGAAAACTCACCAAGGACTATGCAGATATTATTGCGCTCCTTGATCCGATACGTGGAGGAACAGAACTTGACTTTAATTTTCTTGGAGAAAAACTCACCAAATTCGATTTTCTTAAGGATTGTTTGAGGAAGATACCTGAAAACCAAGATGCGATAGATAAGTATCACGGAATGGATCATAAAAAAGTCCAGGATACGATTAATCAATTATTACAGCTGATCGAATAAAACACCGTTCAATTAATATTACCCCATTATTTCCAGTGGAATAATATATTATTTTTTATGTACAATTACGTGTATATTTGTACGAGTATGTACAACAGTGCCCAATCATGTCACCACCACAACTCCGATCATATTTGAATGGGTCGAACACGAATACGTAAAAGTCCCAGCCTTCTTAAAAGTCCATTTGAACGTATCCCCAGCATTCAGAATACCTGAATCAAAACCCGTCCCTGTTACAGTATGTTGTACTCCGCTATCCATTTGCACCCAGGTCACAGTCGTACCTTTTACCAAAGTAATCGTTGCTGGATCATAAGCAAAACCTTTGATCTTAACTAAAACTGGCGAAGGTGTGATAACCGGGGTCGCAGTCTGGGTTATTACAGGTGTTTCCGCTTCAGTGGCCCTTGGAAAAGCTGTTGGCTGCGAAATGGTATCTGGCTGGTAAGTGCAGCCACTTATCAGGATAGATATTATTAAGAGCACGATAAAGCCTGCATTTTTCATAAGATCACACTCCTTTAAACAGGTATGACTATCGATATAAATCATTTGAATGAGAAAAGAGAACTGCATTAAATAGCTATAAACTAATAATAAAGATATGAATGACTATGGTGAATCCACATTCTTTAGCGCTCCTGCTTTTGGCTTGATAGTAGGCGATCTTGGAGGAGGTAAAGATAAAGAAAAAGGTGGCAGTGGACTTATTTCTCCATTTGGCATCGAACTGGCAATAATGCTGGGATGGACTTTTGGGATATTCAGGACATTTGGAATTACTCTGACCCCTGGAATAGCGATCGGAAGAATGGGTTTCATCGTGATCTCTTTTGGAATTCATATTCAACGGCGAATAGGATTCGGAATTGTAATTCCTATATTCCCGCTCTGGGTTTAGCGATAGTCCCACAAACACACATTTTATCTAACACCAGACAACAACCCGCCAGGAGGCGGCGCAAGATCATCCCCTGATCGAGCTTTAGCTCAATTATTCCGCCGTTTCAAGATGGCGCGCCTTTGCCTGAAAGATATTCCTGAAAAAGAAATATTATGCAATCTATGATCGCTTTTGGAGCCAATTTGGGTGATATTCTGGAAAAATGCTATTTAAGCACAGACCAATTGTTGAATGCGTAGAGGATATAACATAACGCTTTCAAAGATTCACTTCCTATCCTATCCACAATCTATCCAAGAATTCTTGAAATCCTCTACCTTTTCTATTCATTCCATATCTACTCATCAAATTTGATCTATGAACCTGAAAGATGAAGAAAATCCATTAAAATCACTTTCAAGTTCGGCAGTTACATTATCCCGCTTCTGGGCATCCGTGCTGATGACCTGGAAACGCAATACATATGACCTTTGTTTGTGGACCACATGGATATCCCGCTGATATAAGTCTCCGACCGTCCTGTATTTTCTGATGATCTCCCATGCCTTTTCTCCTGCGAGTGTTGTGTCTCCTTCATAGGTAATGCCATCTTTTCGTTTCAACTCTTCTGAACGCGCATACTCCAAAGTGTAACCTGCAGGGACTGTTTGAGTATCCATGCCCACCTGGACTATGGATAGGGTTCCGTACTTTTGCAGATCAAGCCTAATGGCGCCATCGTCTCCCGATGGCCACCAGGGATATTTGTCTGTTACGAAATTTACAGCACCGCCATAAGGATAGGTCCAAAGAGCATCATCTTTCCATCCTTCGGGCATCTTCATTTCGAACATGAGTGCCTGGCTGGAATAAACGTCCTTTCCGACCATATCAAGATTGGATAATGTCCCGTTGCCTGCGATTTTCGAAAGGCATCCGCTGGAAATGACGATCACAAGCAAAGACAGAGTAATTACGATGTGGGTATTTTTCATAATTACATCCACTGGTAAATTAAACTGAGGAGCTCTTCGTATGTTATCGGATGTGCATATCCAGACGGTACTGTTTTGCTTATCCAGTCATCGATCGCTTTTTGAATGTCAGCGTACTCCACTGCGCCTGGATCACTGCCAAGTCCTCTGTAATATGCAAGAATATCGGGTGCACCTGCAGGTTCAACGACCCAGATCCAGGTTTGTATGGCACTGCCTTTTGCATTATTGACTATTGAAGTTATGATCCATGTGCCCTGTGATGCACTGGAGTTGACATAGTTCGACTGGTTCACGCTGATGTCGGTCTGAACCAGCGCATTATTGCGAGACCATACGATATTTGCGGTCTGGTTTGTGGTGATGCTAAAGGTTCTTTTTTCACCCACGGTATTTTTTACGATGGAAGCAGCAGGGCTGAAACTGGTAATGTTTGGCGTGCCGATAGAGGGAGTTTGCTGTGACTCCTCGGTTGCGTTTATGGTTATGACATGGTTTTGCCCTTTGAACGATGTTACATTGAAGTAGAGACCTTTTCCATATTCCCTGAAAACAGATACAGTGGTCCCTGCGGTAAAACCCATTTCATCATAATAGGGCTTCTTTGATGAATCCTGAATTATTACATGGTATAAGACATAGGGTTTACTGTATGTGAAATTGAAATATGTTTTTGTTGAGTTTGATGTGTAAGTAACAACGTAAGGAATAGTTGAACTCACAGATACTGAGGCTTCATAGGCTGCATTATATGAGCCATCATAATCGTCATCGCTTCCGATATAGCAGCCTCCTTCTTCAACACGTACAAAAGCAGGCTCACTGGCATCAGGGCTGCAATCCCTGTAGTATTGAACAAAATGGTTTCTGCGGTTCAGGTTTGTGAATATGTTCGCAGCATATGATAGAACGATATCTGAGGATGTAATTACTGCATTGTCATTAAAAGCCCAGTGAACTTTATTTTCAAGGCGGGAAAAAGATACAACTCCGCCGCCAGTACCTCCGGAGTTGATCGTAAAGGATGTCTGGTAATCCCTGGGAGGGAAGGAATACAGATTTGTTAAATCTATGGTCAGGGCTGACAGATAATCCCAGGATGAATTATCAAAATATATTTTATCAAACGATACATCGTATTCAGTAACCCAATCATCCATATAATAGTAAACGTGAGTGTATGTCTTTTCCTGGGTGTCGTTTATGACCACTTTACCGGATTCTGCTTCGGCTATGGAGGTTAATAAGAATACCAATATGATCGAATACAATACGTTGTGATATTTCATGGCTGCAATCCTTTTTTTACACATTAGTTTTTTCACAAAAACTCGATACTGCTGCTATGTATTTAAATTATTTGATGTATAATATATAAAAGTTAAAATTAGTTTTCATCTTCAGTTTTCATCTTGTATATCAAAACCAAGATTTAATCTTAAACAATGCGAATGTGGATTGAATATGAATAGAGAAAACCTGGCCGTGTTTATCTTTGCGTTCATGTTTTATTTTATCGGTGACCTGGCAACTACATGGATTGCACTTAACAATGGATTATCGGAAAGTGGATTTATATGGGTGACCGGACGCCCCACTCTTGCAGATATGGTAATAGTGAAGGTGATCTTTTTCGCAGGTCTGTATTTCCTTATTGAGTTTCTGGAAAAGCGGGATAATTATCTTTGTGGTGCTGTTCTAGGGCTGGTTGCCGGGATGGGAATAACAGTTACGTGGATGAATGCACTGGCTATTATGGGGCTCATGGGATGAAGCTGTTTTATTCTGTGCTCTGTTTCTCTGTTTTCTTATGCCTGTGATTGCATTTCTAAAAAAATATTGTATCGAAGGATAACTGCCAACAATATTTTAGATTAACAACACAGAAAGAATGCTTCCCAATAGCGACACTCTTTATTAAAAGTCAATAACAACGGTTTTTTAAATTCAATCTGGATATGGGGACATATATTTATACACATCCCTATTCATAAATAAGCATGGATATAACTATATGAAATATACAAAAATATTTGACTCACAGGAAGGATTAAAAGCTAATAGATTACATATTTTTATTTTGTGTTTTATTTTTATACCGTTTTCTTTTATGTTGCCATTTGTTGAGGCAAAAACTGCTGATGAATGGTACAATGAAGGGAATGATTTAGGTAGATCGGGGAAGTATGCAGAAGCAATCAATGCCTACGATGAAACATTGAAGATTAATCCACAGGATGCCTATGCATTGAATAACAAAGGAATCGTTCTTAAGAATCTTGGAAGAAATGATGTAGCAAATAAAGTGTTTGATAAAGCATCGCAGCTTCAAAAATCACCGGGATTTGAAATAATATTTGCAATTGTTGGATTGTTGACGATAGTGTATTTCCTGAGAAGAAAGATTGATATATGAAGGTAGAACAAAATGGAAAAAAGATTTAATAAATGGAAATTTTATATATTTATTATATTCTTTATTTTATTTATTAATCCAGCCAGTTCAAAAACAGCAGTCGCATGGTTCAATGAAGGAAATGTATTTGCAGAGTCAGAAGACTATAATAAAGCAATTGAAGCATATAATAAAGCAATAGCTATAAACCCGAATTATAAATATGCATGGATCAATAAAGGAAATGCATTTGATAAGCTAGGCTTGCACAGTAAAGCAATTGAAGCATATAATAAAGCAATAGTTATCGACCCGAATGATAAAGATGCATGGTACAACAAAGGGATCGCACTCATGTACTTAGGTGAAGATGATAAAGCGATTGAAGCATTTGACAAGGTAATAGCTCTTGACCCGGACTATGCAGGTGCAAAGCATAACAATATTATTTTAAAAATGAAACCTTGGCTTTTTCTTGGTGGAATAATCTTCTTCATAGTAATTGGCATAATTGCTGTCAGAAATATAAGATACAACCGAAATAATAACTCTGAAAATGTTACTCCAGATCATAATATTAACCAATGGAAAATTTTTGGGTATGTAGTAATAACGGGGATTATTTTTTCTTTCTTGGTTGAAATATCAAGAATTATTTTTTCTGAATATTCGTTTGAAATGGATAAATTAGTTTGGGCATGGATTCCTTTGTTTTTTGGTGTGTCGATGGCATATCGTCTAAAAAAGAACGTTGAGTTTGTGTATGCTTTCATAATCTTTTTTATGGTTATTTTTAATGAATTTAATGGAGTTAGAATATTACTGAGTCTTGGATATTTCGGATGGTCATATAGCAAGTTGGAAAAACAAAAACATGGTTCATCATCGAATGTCAAACATGAAGCATGGAAAAATAAGGGCAGCGTTTTAGACGATCTTGGGAAGTATGAAGAAGCTCTAGAATGCTATGATAAAGCGCTCGAAATAAATCCTAAAGATGATGATATATGGTTTAATAAAGCATGCTCTGAATCAAAATTGAATAATAAGATAAAATCAATTGAATATTTGCAGAGAGCAATTGAACTTAATATGGAGAATAAAAAGAATGCAATAAAGGATAAGGATTTTGATAATATCCGAAATGATACAGAATTTATAGAATTAGTAAGTGGCTCATAAAAAATTGAATAGTTTAATCAATATTTCTGGAACAGTCATCATAGAACCGTTGATAACTTGACGGTCAATTATTGTATATGTGTGCTCTTTTGGGCAAAAAAGTGATTTAATTATGGTTGACACTTTTTGCATAAATATTTCTTGAAAACCAACATACTTGTTTTTGTAGTTGTACAACTAAGGCAAATTTCAGTATTGCATTTATCGCATTTTACCCAGTGCTTTTTACAATGATTCTGACCGCATATAGGACACTTCAGCGAACATTCATAACAAACTAAAGATTCACAATCTGAGCATTTATTTGTAATATGTTCAGAACAATAGTGTGTGCCGCAAATCGTACATTTCATGCTATGTTCGTCACAGTTCCATTTTTTACAAGTTGGGCATTGGAAAACATGATCTTTACATAACGCTTTTCCATCGGTTTCACAAACTGCTTTTGTATTTTTCTTGAAAAGCTCCAATCCAATTATTTTATGTTGTGGGCAATGACTAATTGAATCAGAAATTATTGTGCCTTTGTGACCTATGACCTCTCTCCTATAGATTTTTTCACCGCTTATGAATTCTATATCCCATTTTGGTACATGGATTATTTGAGTGTCTTTTATAATAATATCTCCTTTTTTGGGAACAATAGTGAAGTCTCTAGTTTCTGGAAAATCAAAATCAAAATCATCACTTTTTCGTTTTTTCCCTTTTACTTCATAATTGAATGTTTTAGTATTAGCATAAATAATTGAACCGATTGCATTCTCCCTTGCGATATGTTTTGATATCTTTGGATCAATTTGAATTGATTGATATTCATCTGTTATCTGAATACGATAATCATGGTCAGACTCATGCTTTAGTTCCTTCAAGAATAAGTCTTCTTCTGAATCTTTAAATTTTATAGTCGGAAAAATATCTAAAAGTGTATCATTTTCTTTTGGTGTAGGTAAATTTAAAACAGCCCCATCTTGAGCGTCAACAAAACATAATCCTTCATCTTTTAATGTATGTGATTTACCAGACGGATCAGATTTTGAAACATTAAGGGAATATTTAATTTTATAAAATGGACGCCAAAATAATTTGGCACGATTTATAGATACCTTGTCAGAATTTTTTAATTCAAGATTTGTTATTTTAGTATAATCAATTAATAATGGAAGTGCATAAGGAATAATTATTTCCTTTTGTTGGTTTCCGTATCTTCCGATCTTAGATAATACATGTCTTTCAGTTAAGTCTTTAAAATCCCACAATTCGATATTTTTATATTCAGCCTGGCTTCTTGCCCCAGATGAAAAACTTTGGGAGACAAAAAGAGCGTTAGGATTTTTGATTTCAGAAAATGACGATAATTTACCATCGAATGCATCGATTTTTTCACGTTGAACAGAATTCCCATAATTTTTACATTCAACTATTCTTGTAAAAGTTTTATCTTTTATTTTCTTAGTTGCGATTATATCCCATTCAGCAATAGATTTGCTGTCTAATTTTTTCCTTACATTTTTTTCAACTTTAAAACCCTCTGCTACAAGGATTTCCGCAGTAAATGCTTCAAGCATATTTCCTATATCTTTATTCGATAGAGGAGACATATTTTCATTTAATATTGGCTCCATTTCGGTTTCAGATTTGATATTTTTTTTAGATACTACAGCTGATTCATTTTTATTGACTTTTATTTCTTCAATCGATTTTTCAGTGAATGAAACTCCACATTCAATACAAAATTTGGCATCTTCAACTTTTACCGGTTTACCACAATTATGACAGAATTTTGGCATCTAATTTCACATCCATTTCTTTTTAATATTCAATTCTAGTTATTAATTTAATTATTTTACTTTGATTAATATATTGCAAAGTTCCGATGAAGGGAATTTTAATGATACAAGTTGTTTCAATAGTTAAAATTCACATGAATATAAACTAGTGTGTGAAGAACAGAAGAATCCAAATAGGAATCTTAATCATTTATATCTATTACTAGTCCCAGAAAAGTGATATAAATCTAGACCAAATTCCAAGTCTTAAAATTCAACCTCATTTAATTATCAATGCTTTCTTTAGGGGTAAATTTCTTAAGAGCAAAACCAATTTGAATGAACGCATCAACTTTTTGTCCCTCTAAACAGCATGTGCATAAAGATTCAGCAATTTTCTCCGGTTTAAGCTTGGCTCTTTGTTCAACAAAAGGACATAATTTATTACGCCCTTTATGATCAAAACTTACCCAATGGCAATAATTAGCATCAGTCATTGTTTAACTGATTACTTCTCGATATAAAAATATATGTTTGATGATTGATGACATAATTTACTTCTGAAACACTTTCACCCTACTATCACATTGCTTTTATTCATGCAAATCTAACCAGATTATTACCCATAATAAAAGGTGAAATCTATGAACAATCGAATTAACCCGCGACATCTCCCACTTTGGATTGAAAGGGGAACTCAGGATATTATAGCACCTAAACCTTTTTGCTATAAAAGATACAAATAACAATAAAGGTTAAAATATGTCCATAACACGCAAGAAAATTGTGGGATAGTTATAAATATTAATAATCTTAATTTAATAATTGAGACGGGGAGTTAAAATAATTGTTTTTTAAAATATAAGCCACGTTTTTAACCCCTCTTTTTTTCAATGCAATTAAATCAAAAAGAATCCTTTTGTTTGGACTTAAATCCTTCCGATATTGTATTTTTGTCTTGCTGTCTTGATAACTTCTTTTATTTGTTGGGGAACATGCTCAATACATAGGCTATTTCCATCAGAGATAAAATCTGCTTCTGCTAGACATTTAATACATTTTAATTTCATTATCAATCACTAGTTGGTTTCTTTATACCTATTGTTATTTAACCTTTGTATATTGTTTTATTTAAAAATTTATCCAGATAAAAAGTAAAAATCATAACCATATTAATAAAAAATGAAAAAGACATTAAGCTTCTTCTATAAGCCTTGCAATCTCATCCCACGCACCTTTATTTGCCTTCCTTCGCTGAACCATCTCTGGACTATTCCAGGCGTCCTGGCCCTAGAAGCGTATTATAAGGTTTCAGTTCGTCTATTTAACTTGTAACACTCCCAGTAATATTCCCCGTAGGTTTCCTGATCATTTCAATGTCTTGAATCACAACAGCTTGTCCATTCGTTGAGACCGTTGTAGTATTCGTATAAAATCTGATATCATTTATCGTTGATACAAGGTTGTATGTGTCATCAGTAACTGCAAACGAATAGAATCCAATTACATTGGAAGTAGTTGAAAGTGTTGTGTTTGCAGATATCCTTACACCAGAGAGACTTTCTCTAGTGAAATTATCTATTAATGTTCCGTTAATAAATCTTGTTGCTGGAAGTGGTGAAGTAAATGCCGTATTATTTTTCCATGTTTCATTTATATTCCCCGCAAGGTCAACTGTTCTCGTTCCAATCTCATACATGGTTGCTGGGATGGGAATAACAGTTACGTGGATGAATGCACTGGCTATTCTGGAATAATTCTTTTCTTGAAACATTCTTACTTTCACTCCGCTCTATCCGATCGCTTTTATCTTCCCTGATCCAACTGAATTATTCCAAAGGAAGTGAAAAATATGAATAATCCCGTTGATCCACGAAAAATCCCGCATTTCATCGAGCGACTGGCAAAAGCAGGTTATCTCCTGGATGTTGAATGTTCAAAAAGAGAGATCAAAATAAGATATAACAGAAGTGCTTCAAAGTATGCGACCATCCCGTTTGGCCAGACCAGGTTAACCGATTTTCACCGGGGTGATTCCCATGGGCCGAACTGTTCCAAGCTTTCGCATGCTGCTTGAAGGGATAATAGAAGAACTTTCAGCATACAGAAGGGCATTGAGGGGAGAGGACAGGAAGTCCTTTGACAACTTAATGAATATGGCCATTGATAAATAATATGAACTCAAGTCTGAAAATAGTGTTTATATGAACGAAACGAAATTTAGTGAAATGTTCTAATGAGTAGATAATTATGAACAAAGAATCCATGACCAAAAACATTTTTTCTTCCTATGAAAAATCAGTCATCAGTCAAGTTCTGAATGAGATTGCAGAATCTGTTTTCGATGATTTGGATAGCCTTGACGTTGAGAATGATTGGGAGGATGATGAAGAAATACACCAGAAAGATGTTGATCCGGAAGAACTGGCATCCAGGATGTATAACGACGTTATGGAGTCTTATCTTGATGTACTCAGGGAGTATCAAAATAATTCAAAGGATGATTCAGCAACAATTCAATGCATGGGGATATTGAAAGGGATTTATAAGTTTGAAGATGAACGCATGAACGATTTATTTGAGTTGGGGCTATATGACAATCATAAAAAATTCAAACAGGTCATTGAGGAGTGGAGAAAGGGGAATACTGATCCCAGGAATCTTATAGAGATGGATAAATTTGTGATGAAAAATTTTCCCGAATGGCATAAAGATTCATTGATTATTGAAAAATATTCTGGTTAAAATTGATGTTGAAAAGCGAATCAATGGCGTTGCAGAGCAGCAATTAAAAGGGAAATTTGTCAGGTTGGATCTTAGTTTTAGGGGTCAATTTTCAATGGGAATTTTTTATCTAGTAATTTCCAATAATATTCTTTCAACTTCTTCCCAGCTAAAACCTATAATAGAGGCGACATTTATGATCTCTTGCTTTGAAATAGAGCCAATGATCTTTTTGATCTTCCCCCTATCATAGAACTCAAGCAGGTTCGATTTAATATCCAGAATTTCAACATCGGTAAACCATAGCAAAGCGAAAATATCAGCAATGTCTTTTAATCTTTTGTGTTCTTTATCCCGACCGATTACTGAGTTTAATTTTGTCGCTAACAAAACATGGGGTTTTGGAAGCCAGAGATTTCTTCCGAATGATTTTTCTATCGTCCTATTGGCTTTATTTCTGAAAACCATTTCAATCAGTGGTTCATCAACCGGGTTAAAATGAAAAACATCATAAAATTTTGGATGAATGATGTCAACAACCGGGTCTATATATAAAGGAAATACGAAATGCTGTGGCGTTGTTTTTGCTTCCTCTTTGTTCAGTTCTTGTTCGGTTTCTATGTGAAACTCCTTTAAGTATCTGAATCCTACTGGAATGAAGCCAAGATCTTTCTCAATAATTTGAAGAGATTTAGCAAATGTCGACTCATCCAGATCTTTCTCGCTCCAATCCTTCTCAAAATGAAATCCAAGGTCAATGTCCCTTGACCCTATGTAATCTCTGCCTGTTGCTTTCTTAAAATTCTTATTTACATTATGGAAAACGGCCCATCCCCCTATCAAACAAATTGGTTCTTCAAGTCTGCCAACAACTGTTTTAAGGTATTTATAAGAAATATCTATTTCATACGGTTCATACATCCTTCATAACCTTCTTAATAAGCAGTTCTGCAGCCTCAACACATACGCCCCCTTCAATCATCAGATCAATGATCAACTGTGGCGTAGAAACTATTTTCAACCCATTCTTTTCAAAGGTCTTATAAAAAACATGTTCATCCGCAAGTAATAACCTCATATTTCCCCTGCCTACCAGTCCTTTTTTTGAGATAATATCATGCCACCGTTTCCAGTCGTCTTCTTTTATATAAACATCTATCCTGCTTGGAAACAAATAATTCTGAATGAGATTTTCCGCCTGGTATGTGGTCAATGCATAGGGTAATTTACTATTTTTAAGAATTTTCAAAGGCTTTTTGACCATATATTCCCTATATTTAGGTTGGATATAAAATGCCTGCCAGAAACGCAATAGGGCAGAGTAACTTAAAACTTCTGTACCTTTTATCACTCCGAGCTCTTCGAGTTTTAAGAGAAACTCTCGCACCCAGGGGTATGTAGCGCCAGACTGTCTGGCGATCTCGTATTTGCTCATATCACCGGTGGGATTATTTGTGAGAACTCTTAGTATTCTATCTCTTACTTTTCCGCGCATGCTTGTGAAGGTAACTTTATGTGTTTATATAACTTAACTATATAGTTAATTGAGGTTACTTATATACTTTACATTCATAAATCATGTAATTCAACAGCTTTCTCACAGCCGCAGTAAATCTCTGTTACTTTCAGGTTCTGGCTGGATATTAAAGATGAGATGGAAGCAGCGGTTTTTTGAGAGAATCTTGATTTTATCAATATATATGCGTTGCATCCCCTTCTGCTATAAGCTCGGCTACCTCTTCTACGAACTCCAGCATATATTTATCCAGTTGTTGCTTTCGTTTTTCAAGAGTCTTCTTATCAGCCGGAAATTTATCAATAAGAGCTAGGAATTCCTCGTATATCTCGTTTGTCTTATCCTTCATCTCTTCTTTTGTTGCGCCAGTTTCTGCCATGTGGACGATGTAGCGGCGCAAGCGGATACAGCCGCGGTCTTTCTTGAAACTTTTATCGAAGAAGAGGGGAATCCTCCACAGTCCGCGCTCAACAGCACCGCTTTTTACAGACGGAAAAAGACCGACAATACCATCATTACTTTCTGTCATACTTTTATCCTCTCGATTTTTATGGTTTTCATTACCTTTATGCATCACCATTGTGTGCTACTTGACAACTGGTCTGGATCTGGCGGCTGCACTCTCTTCCTTCTGGCTTATCTTGGGGTTAGCGATTTATCTATTGACGAACACCCTGAAGTTAAGATAGAGCCGCTTTTTTGAAGACATCCAATAGAAAAAGTTGTCCCCATATTTCCACGATCGTTTTGTAATATACTGCCGGAAGGTTGTCTACGGATACCTTATATAATTATGGCCCCATTTGTTTAATATTACCAACATACAAAAGCATGAGGTATAAACAATGTCTGATATGAAACCCAAAAAGAAAGAAGTAGCAGCAGTTACACCACCGAAAGAAAAAGCAACTCCAAAGAATACCAAAGGCACTATTGCGAAATGCACATGTGTCAGCGTGTACCAAGATTCAGTTTACGGAAAAGGTATGAGAGCTAAAAATCCGACATCCTCCGGTGGATATAAGTGTACAGTATGCGGAGCTAAATAATATCCAATCATGAGTGTGGAAATGCTTCGATTTCCACAATTCTCAGGCTCAAAGCGTTGACCACTTCCAAAATACTCAAACCTAATAATCCAGAATCTTAATTTGTTTTAATCCAGGACTAAAAATCGCACCTTTTTGATTGAGTTCTAAAAGTATATCTTCTAAATCCCAGTCTGTTATTTTTAGACGTGTTGCAAGATTTTCTTTGAGTCCAGCTGTGTGGTGATGGGTCTAGATAGAATAGTTTGTGAGCTCGATCAGCCAAATTCAACAATATCGTTAAACCGAAGTAAAGGTATATTCAACAGCAACGTGCCCAAATTGTAGTAACTTGGATCGTCCTAATGGTAGAAATGCCTCATTCCTGTGAACACAAGCGATACACCCAGCCTGTTAGCAGTTTCGATAACTTCATTATCGCGTATCGAGCCACCGGGAGATACGATATATCTGATGTAATTTTCTGCAGAATGAATGATGCTGTCATCGAACGGGAAAAAAGCATCTGAAGCAAGAACACACTCACTCATTATGTTCTTGACAAATTCTTCTTCACTGATATCCGGTTTTTCTCTGTCATATAATATCTTCAGGTTCTCCCTTGCTTTTGTCGCTGCAAGCTTTCGAATTGAATCAACCCTATTCGGTTGTCCTGCGCCCATTGAAAGGGTCTGAAAAACACCTTTTTCATACTCGCGGGCTATGATAACTGCATTTGATTTCGTATATTTACATGCGTTCAATGCAAATTCAGCAAGATCCTTTTTTTCATCAGGAAAAGAATGACTGGTCACAACATCCCATTTTTCATACAATCCCCTGTTCCTCGACTGGACAAGCATTCCACCCACCACATAACGGTAAGTATTCTCAAGAGGTTTTCCATCAGTCAATGGTAATTCAAGGATACGAAGGTCTTTGCTTTTGTTCTTCAGGAACTCAAGCTCTTCTCCACCATATCCTGGTGCAATGATCAGTTCTACAAATTTTCCTTTCAGGAATTCAAGCGCTTCAAGGTCTGGTTTTCGTGTCATGCAGACAATACTTCCAAACGATGAAACAGGATCGCCATCCCATGCTCTTGAAAGAGCCTCAAGCATTGTATTTCCAGTTGCCAATCCACATGGGTTGCTGTGTTTAACGATCGATACTGCAATTTTATCCTTATATGCAAGAACTACATTGAGCGCACTTTCAGCATCCACATAATTGTTATAAGAAAGCGCCTTTCCATGCAATTGCCTGGCATTTGCGATCGTGGGCTCGGTTACACCCGGCTCTTTAAAGAATTTTGCGCTCTGGTGCCAGTTCTCACCATATCTAAGGGTTTGTCCTTCCACGAATTTTAGGCGCAGGATGTCTTCATTTCCAAATGAGCGGCTTAAGTATGTGTCGATCGCGCAATCATAATCTGCAATTCGCCTGAAGGCTTTAACTGCAAGTCTTTTCTTGGTTTCAAGGCTGATCTGGCCCTTACCAAGTTCTGTCAGGATATCCGGATAATCCATAGGGTCTGTGATCACTGTGACATGACTGTAATTTTTTGCAGCCGCTCTCACAAGCGCTGGTCCGCCAATATCGATATTTTCAATGGCGTCTTCAAGACTTGCACCTTCTGCCACGGTTCTTTCGAAAGGATAGAGGTTCACTGCCACTATGTCTATGAATTCGATCTGATTTCGTTTTGCATCTTCAACATGAGAGTTTTTGTCCCGCAAAGCAAGAATTCCCCCGTGTATCTTTGGATGGAGTGTTTTTACCCGGCCATCCATCATTTCCGGGAATCCGGTGACATCGGAAACATCTCTTACCTTGATGCCGACTTTTTTCAGGGCAGAGTGAGTACCACCAGTTGAAATTATCTCAAATCCAAGACCTGCAAGCCCGGATGCAAATTCAATTACGCCAGTTTTATCAGAAACGCTTATCAAGGCTTTCTTGGACAGAAATTATCACCTCATCTAAATGGAAAAAAGAAGTTATAAGTTTTACTGATAGAAAATTTAGATAGAAAATAAAGAAAAAAAGTTAGAAACATGGCTAACTTTAATATTCATCATGCATTTCTCATCGTATGAAAAATTTCCTGATCGTCGGGCATAAAGCTGTTACAGAAACATTTTCCCTAAATGATCTACCGGGTGCGGCGGGTCGCATGGATATTCTTTGCCGGTGCATTAATGCGGCGCTTTTCCTATCCCATGATCTTAGAAGAGATGTTTGCGTATTTATTGTGCTAAAAGGCGAACCTTCATCCCCAAAGATCGTCCGCTTTGATGGTAGCATGGTCAGATACCTGAGCCCTGATGAAAGAAGCTGTGCTTCATTGATAAAGAAAGCACTCGAAAAGAAAGCCCAGGATTTCTGGACAGAATCGACTGCTGGTGTGAGTGTACGCAAGGGTGATATGGAAGCCATCATTAAGGAACTGGAGATGAAAATTACCTATCTGCGGGAAGACGGTGAAGATATCCGTGCAAAAATTTTCGAGGGATATTCAAACCGGCTGTTTGTCCTGGGAGATCATTTGGGGTTGACAGAGGTTGAAGAGAAAATGATAAGTGAATGTGAACATGAGACCATCAGTGTTGGGCCATTATCATTACACGCAGACCACTGCATAGTGTTATTGCATAATGAGATGGATAGAGGGAAACATATTTAGAACACCCCGGATATTGAGAGCCGGATGACAATCATTGATATTACCCGTAAGATCTTGCATGAAGGCCCTATTTGTGATCATTGTCTGGGAAGACAGTTTGCAAAACTCTCAACAGGTTTGTCCAATGACCAGCGCGGAGCAGCCCTGAAACTTGTAAGTTCAATGCATGCGGGAGCAGAGAAAGACGAAGAACTAAAAGAACTCCTTGCAAAAAACGCAATAATCCCACATTTTAATGAGGGGATCAAATGCTGGGTGTGCAATGACCTCTTCCTTGACATCGATGACTGGGTAAAGAAGAGCATTGAAGCGCTTTCAGATTATGAGTTTAGCAATTTCCTTGTCGGGACAAAGGTTACAGGGCTTCTTGCAGAGAATGAGGAGATCCTGTGGGCAGAAAGCGGCACCACTTTTGCTGAGCCTTTGAAGACTGAATTGAACCGTGAAGTAGGAAAAAGGATAGAAAAGATCACGGGGAAGAAAGCGTATCTTAAGAAACCGCAGGTCGTTGTGCTTCTTGAACTTGAAAATAATACTGTGGAAGTCCAGGTGAACTCCCTTTACATCTATGGCAGGTATCGAAAACTAATCAGGGGAATACCCCAGACCAGATGGCCTTGCCGGGAATGCGGTGGACAGGGGTGTGAACGCTGCGATAATACAGGAAAGATGTACCCTGAGTCAGTTGATGAACTCATAAAACCGCACCTTCTGGAAGCAGCACAATGCGATGACACTGCTTTTCACGGGGCTGGGCGTGAAGATATCGATGCCCTGATGCTGGGTGACGGCAGGCCATTTGTTGTGGAGGCAAAAAGACCCCATAAACGAAGTATTGACCTGAGTGCGCTTGAAGAGCAGATCAACATGGGGGCAGAGGGTAAGATCGAAGTTCTTGGGTTGAAATTCGTAGAAAGTGAAACCGTTGAAAAATTGAAATCCATGAAAGTGGATAAAGTGTATCGCATGAAGATAATTCATAATACCACAGAGGAAAAACTTAAATCATCCCTTAACGTATTATGTCAAACTCCCATCAAACAGAGTACACCAACAAGAGTGCTTCACAGGCGTGCTGACCTTGAACGAATACGCAAGGTCCACTCGGCAGACCTTGAGTCATATGATGAAACTACAGCGTTTCTTGTCATAAATTGTGAAGGCGGGCTCTATGTCAAAGAACTGGTTTCTGGTGATGATGGACGCACCATACCAAGCGTTGCTTCATTGATCGAAAGCGAAGCAAAAGTAATTGAACTTGAAGTAATTAAAGTCGGATAAAAATAACAGTTATAATTTGGAGAAATATTATGCCACAAAGTCATGGAACAAGAAGAAAAACACGATATAAACTAAAGAAAACAGTCCGAGAAAAGGGAATGTCCCCAATAAGCAGGGCTATCCAGCTCTTCAAGGAAGGAGATATCGTGAACATAGATCTTGACCCCGGTATCCAGAATGGAATGCCACACCCCAAGTTCCAGGGAAGAACAGGAAAAGTCACAAGTCAACGCGGTCGCGCCTATATTGTTAAAGTCAGGGATGGCGGTCTAATGAAAGAAGTCATTATTCTCCCTGAACATTTGACCCCCCAGAAATAACCGGTGAAATAATGTTAGTAAAGCAGATTATCAGCGAAGAGATACTCACCCTTGGTGAGGTCAGGAGCCTGCTTGATGAGATCAGGGAAGAAAGATCGAAAGAAGAAAAAGAACTTGGATATGAATTACGAAAGGCAATATCACATGCCGAGATATTTGCAAGGCTTGACGCACAAAGATCCAGGGAATTAATGGACGAATTATCAACGCTTGAGAAAATGAAACCTGAGATCGCTGTAAGGATTGCTGATATACTGCCTCTGACCAATGATGAGATCAGGTCAATATATGCAAAAGAGCGATATACCCTCAGTGAACAGGAACTGAAAGATATATTGGAACTTGTGATGAAATATACTTGAAATCAAAGAGTTTTAATCAGGCATACTAAATATTGATAGTTTGACCAATAAAATTTTGAAAGCGAGTGGTATTCTATGATAAACTTAGATAAAAAACAAGAAAAAGAAAACATAGCTTATATTCTTGATTATCTTCAGTACGGGCGTTCAGATGATTCTAGGCCGATCTATCAAAAAAAGCCCCTTATCCAGTCTGTCGGGGAGAAACATTTCGTCCTGATGGAACTGATGCCAAAAGAGAATGCGGTCGTAAATATCCAGGATAAGGTCTATATCGGTGACGGGGATCGTCCTGCTATTGACCATGTCAAAAGAAGGATCGCTTATACTGAACTGACGCACGGCTCCCAGATGGAACTCCCACATATTATTGAGGAGGTTGTTCTTGCTAACGAAACTCGTTTCCTGGCTTTCTTTAATGATGCTTATCCGATCACCACCCGCCTTCATATGCTTGAGCTTTTGCCCGGAATAGGCAAGAAACTCATGTGGGGAATAATAGAAGAGAAAAAGAAGGGCAAATTCGAAAGTTTCAAGAATCTCGTTGAAAGGGTCAAAGGACTCCACGCCCCTGAAAAGCTCATAGCCCACAGAGTAATGGAGGAATTAAAGGACGATAATATTAAATATCGCATTTTTACAACCCCGATGCCGATCAGAAGATGAATTGGTATAAGAAGGACCAGCATTTCCTAATAGATGAACAGGTTCTTGAAAGGATAATCGAATATGGGAATTTAACTAAGACTGACATCGTCCTTGAAATCGGCGCAGGCTATGGCAACCTCACGGCAAAACTGACAAAAAGAGCAGGCATGGTCATAGCCATTGAGGTGGATCCTGAACTTGCACCTTCTATAAAGAAAGTTGAAAACCTTGAAGTGATAACCGGGGATGCACTTAAAGAAGAATTCCCTCCTTTTAATAAAGTTATTTCAAATCTTCCTTATTCGATCTCTTCCCCGGTGACCTTCAAACTCCTGAAGCACGGATTTGAACTGGGGATCCTTATGTACCAGCATGAATTTGCCAGAAGACTTGTCGCCTCTCCCGGTAACAAGGATTATGGCAGGCTCTCGATAGCAGTTCAGTATCACGCCAGGGTCGATATCCTGGAAGTTGTCTCGCGGCACGCTTTCAGTACACCTCCGCAAGTGGATTCCGCGATCGTTAGAGTAGTTCCGCGACCACCTCCGTATAATGTCAGGGATGTGAACTTCTTCATGAAATTCATAACAGCAGCTTTTTCCCAGCGGAGGAAAAAACTTAAGAATGCAATATTAAATAATGCAGCGATGCTTGGGATAAAAGAAAGTGCGCTGGAAAATCTGCCAAAAAACATAATTGAGCAAAGAGCAGAAACCATCTCAGCTGAAGAGCTTGCAGGACTCTGTGACCTTCTCAGAAAAGATAATAACTCATAAATAACGTTTGGGTGCTATGAAAATCGCAGTAGTCTTTGATAGCGCCGGAACGCTGCTTCGAATGTACCGTGTGGCAAAGAAAATAGATACGGGCGTAATCCTGAATGATATAGTTACCACAGAACTTGTCGGGAAAAATCCAGATTGTGCTCTTCTTGTGATGCAGATAGATTCAAATAAGCTTTTCAAATGCCCCCCAGACATGTTGATCTCTGATTTTATAGGAAGATACAATGTTGGCATTGATGTTGGCTGCTCAAAAGTGCATGTAGATAATAAGGTTGCATTATCGATAGTTAGAGGAGATGATTATGCTACAATGGCCGATCTTCAGGAAGTGATGAACACGGTAAAACAAAAATGCAGGAATATTTTCTATATAGGTGTTGGACTGATGATCGATATAGGAACAAAAAAGATCCCATATGTCGTTTGTACTGGCGGAAAAATATATTCAAATAGTTGCTCTGTGATCCAGACCCTTACAGAACGGGGTATAAACGTATATATTGCATCCGGTGACAGCATGAGGAATCTACAGCCCCTTGCAAACAATGTGTGTGTTCCACTTGAATGTGTTTATGAGATATCAACGCCAAAGAAGAAAGAAGAGATCGTTAAGAGATTAAAAGAAAAATATGATAAAGTAATAATGGTGGGGGATGGCATAAACGATATTCTTGCATTTAGGGCTGCCGATTTGAGTGTTCTCTCAGTTCAACAGACAGGATCATGCCCTCCTATCCTTTCAGATGAAGCTGATATTGTGATCAAGGATATCCATGAAGTTATCGGGATAGTAGAAAAAATGGGAGCTAATCATTCCTAAGCTTCATAAAATACAGTTTTCGAAACCTGGCTAACTTTGGAGATATTACCATGTTGCAATACAATTGATCAGGATTCCGTTTGAAATATTCCTGGTGATATTCCTCAGCCGGATAGAACATTTTTAATGACACGAGTTCGGTTACAATAGGAGCACCCCATATTTTTCCAGATTCGAAGTCCTGTATTACTTCCCTGGCGACCTTTTCTTGTTCTTTTGTGTGATAAAAGATAACTGAACGATATTGAGTGCCCACATCTGCCCCCTGTCGATCGAGGGTAGTTGGATCATGAATTGTCAGGAAGATCTCAATAAGTTCTTTAAAGGAGATCGTATCCGGATCAAATGTGATCTGCACCACCTCAACATGACCGGTTGCGCCAGTACAGATTTGTTTATATGACGGATGAGGCACAGTGCCGCCTGAATAGCCCGAAACAACTTTCTCAACACCGCGCAATTCACTAAAAACAGCCTCCAGACACCAGAAGCATCCTCCACCCAGGGTTGTGATTTCCAGATTCTTATTCATAGATCGAAGTCCTCGTAGAGTTTCTAAATGGCTTTGATGCATACACATAATCGACTGTTTTCAAATGTTCATATATTTTCAAAGGATGTTCAGTCATTGGTCTTTAATTCGTCTTTCGAAAGTTGTGGAAAGATCGTAAATGCCCAGTAGATAATGATATAGACAATAATGTCCCGTGAAATAATGTCTGCTGGAATAAGCAAAACATTCTTTAGAACAACCGCCTTTTTATTAATATGAATGCCAATTTATGTTATTAATAATTATCGAGATGAGGAAATATGAAAAGGGCTAATAACAGTAAAATGCCAGTATTGTTCATAGGTCATGGTTCACCAATGAATGTGATTTTGAAAAATGACTTTACTGACAGCCTTGTTAAATTGGGAAAAGAATTGCCAGAGCCACGGGCGATATTGGTCATTTCGGCACACTGGCTAACGAATGGATCATATGTTACCTGTAATGAGAAACCAGAGATAATATATGATTTTTATGGATTTCCGCGGGAGCTATATACAATAAAATATCCATGTCCGGGCTCACCAAGCGATGCCAGATCAATAGAGTCATTAAAAAAGGTGGATATCAAATGCAGCACCAATTGGGGACTAGATCATGCTTCATGGGCAATTTTAAGACATATGTATCCAGCAGCTGATATTCCGGTTTTTGAATTCAGTCTTGATTATTCCTATAACGATTTGAGTCCAAAACCAATACAATATCATTATGATATTGCCTCAGAACTTTCATTTTTAAGAGAAAAAGGTATTCTCATTATAGGCAGCGGCAATATTGTTCATAATCTTGGGCTCATTGATTTTCGAAATATTTATGCAACTCCATATAGCTGGGCGATCGACTTCGATGAAGAAGTTAAATCAAGTTTACTGAATATGGATCATATAAAACTCATTGATTATCAAAAATTAAAAGGTTCAAATCTTGCAGTACCGACTCTTGACCATTATTTACCAATGATATATGCACTGGCTTTGCAGGGGGAGGGTGAACCTTTGAAGTTCACATATGAAGGATTTCAACACAGCTCAATTTCTATGAGGTGTTTTCAGATCGGATGAAAAAGTAGAAGTAGCCGCTAAAAAAGAGATGTTTGGACTTTTTAATTATAGTCAACCGCTAAACTTATAGAAAACAAATATATAGTATAAAGTATATATACATATTCATGGGAAATGAATGGAGAATAATACAAAGAAGGGGA
>JAPMTR010000097.1 GCA_026552975.1 Candidatus Methanoperedens sp. | reverse complement strand
GGTCAGGGTTACAAGCACAAGCAATTCATCCTATACGGATTCAAGCGATAGCTACTTCACGATACTTTCTTCAACTCCACCTACTCCATCTCCATCTCCCACTCCGTCTCCCACTCCACCTCCCAGTTCAAATCCTTCCATTACTGTTCTTTCCCCCAATGGAGGAGAGAACTGGGCAATTGGAACAAACCAGGAGATAAGCTGGAGCATTTCAGGAAATACTGGAACTGACGTCAAGATAGAAATATGGGAAAATGGGGCATATTTGACGAATATAAGATCAAGCGTAGCTAATACTGGTTCATATATCTGGACAATCCCGGAGAATCTACCCGTTGGAAGTAATTATCAAGTCAGAGTCAAAAGCAGGATCAATTCAGCATATTCCGATTTGAGCGATAGCTACTTTACTATTAGCATTTGAAATTTAAAATGTAAATCCATAACAGCAATAATTCAATAAATCCATTTCATATTACTTAAATTTTAAAAAAATAACACAATAGTTCATAAAACTGTAAAATGAACAACAATGAACTATAAAAACTCATTGAAACTCTGGAAACATTGGATAAGGATATATTAGTTAAGTTACATGGAAAAATTTCGACATGAAACATATTCTGAATAATCACAAAAAACGGGGCAGAAATATGAAGATATATAAGTTGATGTTAACTTTAATAATGATATCTACTTTTTATTTTGCAGCAGTAAATACTGCAAGCGCAGCTTCATTTATTTTGGGGCCAGAGATCCTTATCGGCTCAGGACAGCATCCCAGCATTGCAACATCTCCAGTTGACGGGACTATGCATGCTGTTTATGTACGCAGCGGATTAAGATACCGCTCTTACAATCCTGCCACGGGAAAATTAGGGCCAGAAGAATTGGTGACATCAGGTGAGGCCTGGTGGCCCCAGATAGCTGTATCAAATGATGGTGATGTACATGTTGTATGGGAACAAAGCCCATTTAAAACATACATAGGTTATGCACGACGGATTTCGGGTGTGTGGAAATCTGCCGGTAATCTTAATCCAAATTCGCCCTACAGGGCTATGATGCCTAGAATTGACGTGGACAAAAATAATCGCGCTCATGTTGTCTTCTGGCAGAATATAATAGGGGGTGCATTGCCTCGAGGACAATATAATCGAATAAATAAAGTCGGCGGTTCCCTTGTAATCGAGTTAGCCAGAGACATCTCTGGTTGGGACAATAACCGTATCGGAGATATTGTAATAGATAATAATAATATACCCCATGTGTTTAGTGGACAGATTTCTTCTATACGCCATTGGACTGTTTCTGAATCGGGCACATTTACAGTCGCTGCGTCATTACAAAAACCCGCGGATCGAAACATTGAGAAATTTATGGAAGGAATTTCTGTAGCTACAGGAGTAGGCGGAGGTTTTTATGGTTTCTCAAAAGATGCAGGATCCCTTGAGCCAAAAGAAGTATTCCAAACAAGTATTGGTGGCCCCTCAAAAATCGTATGGAACTCTCCTGCTATTGGTAATACTCTGGTAGCAACAGGATCCCAGGCAGTAAAAGGGAGGGCATTTGTCATTTTTGCTGATAGTAATAAAAAGGGTCGCGTTGCAGCCGTAGATGCCGATGGAAGTATAATTGGTCCTACTTTAATTGCGAGCGGTTCAGGAAATCAGCATGATGGGGCAGAACGTCACTCACCAGGTGGAGTAGGGGTAAAGGGCGGAGGATTATATGTCGTATATCAAGATGATAGAAGCGGAACATGGCAGGTATATATACGGAAAATTGGAACAGGAAATGCACCTGGACCAACAGTAACACCCCCACCAACGGTAACACCCCCACCAACAGTAACACCCCCACCAACAGTAACACCCCCACCAACGGTAACACCAGTACCAGGAACAGGGCCTATAATTGTAAGTTCTCCTAATGGAGGAGAAACATGGGTAACAGGAACTACCCAGACGATTCGCTGGACTTCTTCAGGAGTACCTGGAACAGATGTGAAGATAGAACTATTAAAAGATGGAATAAGAATCATGAATATACGATCAAGTGTTGCAAATACCGGTTCTTATAGCTGGACTATCCCAACGTCTCTACCTGCCGGAGGTAATTATAAAGTGAAAGTCAAAAGCACAGCCAATTCAGCTTATTACGATCTAAGCAATAATGGTTTCACAATTAGTTCTTCGGCTTCTTCGGCCCCACCCAGTTCTTCGAGTCCTTCCATTACTGTTGTCACGCCTAATGGTGCAGAGACATGGGCAAAAGGAACTACCCAGACGATTCGCTGGACTTCTTCAGGAGTACCTGGAACAGATGTGAAGATAGAACTATTAAAAGCAGGAATAAGAATCATGAATATAAGATCAAGTGTTGCAAATACCGGTTCTTATAGTTGGACAATTCCAACGTCTCTAACTGCTGGAGGTAATTATAAAGTGAAAGTCAGAAGCACAACCAATTCAGCTTTTGCCGATTTAAGCAATAATTACTTCACGATTCAATAAAAATCTTTAATACTGTCAAACATTGCGCACATAAATCCCAGAATATCAGGGATTAATTGTGCGTTTACTTTTTTTTTCAAATTAATAGAAAAGTTAATATGTGTAGATTGATATCAATATTTACTTTATACTGATCTAAAATAATTTTTTAGAGTAAGTAATAATAAACAAAAAGGAAGTCACTTTGAACGATACCGGCAAATCTGAAATAAAAAAGTTTGCTTTTGATGTTTCCCTTACATTCATTTCATATATTATTAGTATTTTTTCAATTTTTCTTATCGTTATGTTCATAGGAAGGTATCTTGGGCCAGAAGATCTTGGTCTTTACAGGATAGCTTCTACAATATATGGAATTACAACACTGATCTTTGCTATTGGGATGCCTACAGCAATAGTAAAATATATAGCTGAATTCAAGGAAAATAATCAAAGATTAGGAGAAGTCATCTCATGCAGTATCATTACCTCAATTTTGTTAGGATCAGGGGCTTTTATAATACTTTTTCTTCTTGCAGGCAATATTGCTGATATTTTCAAAATGCCTGGACTTGAGCACCTGATTAAACTGTTATCTTTCGTATTTCCATTTTCTTTATCAGGTCTTGTTCTGTTGGGAATGCTTAATGGATTTCGAGATATGAAAAAATATGCCCTGGCAGTCATAATTCAAAATTCTCTTACAATGGCCCTCACGGTTATCTTGATATTCTCTGGATATGGGGTTTCTGGCGCTGTAATGGGAATTGTAATTTCTACCATTCTTGGGTGCCTATTTACTTTATATCTATCAAAAAAATATTTGATCTGTCTGACCTTTAATTCATTCATTCCAACTGCAAAATCGATGCTGATTTTTGGTGGGCAAACATCGATAGGAGATCTGGTCAATACAAATAATTTCCAACCAGATATAATCCTGGTTGGTATTTTATTGGGTGCAAAAGAAGTGGGTTATTATAGTGTTGCTTCAGGTTTTAGTAAATTTTTCCGTTTAGTACCCAATGCACTCAAGACAATAACATATCCTGCAACTGTTGAGTATTGGAAAATAGGAAATTTACGTTTGTTAAATAAGATGATCGATAAGAGTATGCGGTATACGGCAATTATTTCGGTCTTATTGGCCCTGGCTATTGGCTTTTTTGCCGAGCCTATAGTTACCATTATATTTGGAATACAATTCATAGATGCCACCCTCCCGCTTAGAATATTGGTTATTGGAATGGTAATTTCAGGAATATTTAATTCTATAAGTTCAATATTATTAGGAACAGGGCGGGCTGATCTAGGCGTAAAGGTGAATGCAACTGGAGCCATCACAAATGTCTTATTATGTATCCTGCTAATTCCAGTGTTGGGAATAATGGGCGCAGCAGCATCAACTGCTATATCCCTTACTGTTGTATCGGTTATGTATGTGTATTTTGCACACAATTTGATGCATTTAAAAATAAACTTCAGATTGTATATTAAAATGATTGCAGTAATATTGACAGTGGTTCTATTGTCAGCTTTTGAAATCCCGAAAATATATATTTATATCACCGGTTCAGTAACCCTGATATTATATTCTGCCATAATTTTTCTATTTTTATTAAATAAAGATGAGAAAGATACATTTAAAACATTTGTTAACTCAAAGCTCTTTCATTCCAGGAGATAATCATAAATACATTCAATGAGAACTAAAAAAGGTATAATTAAAACCAGGTTATTATTAATATTATGAATTCGGAGTTTCTATAATGCGTATAGGTATCATGCTGCGAACATTGGATGAAAAGTTTGGTATTGGCATGTACACAAGATACATGATTGATGCCCTGATGAAATTGGATCGCAATAATCAATATATCCTTTTTTATAAAAACCAGGAGAATTTGGGGAAATATGCCAATTACCCAAATGTTGAAGAAAGATTTGTAAAGGCATCCAATAAGGTGATCTGGGACCAGGTGGCAATTCCATTGGCATATGAAAAAGCAGAACTTGATGTGCTTTTTCACACAAAGTTCTCGGTTCCCTTAATGGTAAAATGTAAAACAGTTATGCGCCTTGCAGGAGCCAGCTGGTTTGTTCATCCAGAATTATATCCGAATAAATTTGACCTTGCATATATCAAAATGTCAATGCCATTATATTGTCGCAAGGCAGATGCCATAATAGCGAATTCAAATTTGACCAAGAATGACTTTGTCAATATTCTTCATGTTCCATCTGAAAAAATTACGACGATCTATAATGGAGTTAATCCGATATTTCGACCAATAAAAGATGAAGAATTATTAAATAAAGTAAAAAGAAAGTATAATCTCCCTGATAGTTTTATTTTGACCGTGGGTAGATACGATCCTCGCAAGAATTTCTGTACGATATTTAAAGCATACAAAAAATGCCGTAAATCAAGTCCTCTAAAATTGGTGGCAGTTGGAAAAGACAGTTGGAAATATAAAAAAGAATGCCATATTGCAGAAGATGGATTTGAAAATGATGTTATCTTTCCCGGGTATGTTGAACATGATGACCTGCCAGCTTTTTATAATCTGGCAGAAGCGTTTATTTTCCCATCTGTTTATGAGGAATTTGGCAATCCCCTGGTAGAATCTATGGCCTGCGGATGTCCGATCGTAGGTGCTAATACTGGCGCTATACCTGAAATTACTGATGGGGCTGCTGCCCTTACAGATTATCTTGATGCTGATAAGATAGCTGAATACATTGGTATGATAATGCATAACGATGGATTTAGACAGATGTTAATTGAAAAGGGGTTGGAGCGCGCCAAGAAATTTAATTATGATACTATCGCAAAAGAGGTGCTCAATGTCCTTGAAAAGGCCGCCTCTGGAGCTAATTTAAAAATGTAAGTATTTTTTTATTAAGGATATTAGGTCACTTAAATCGATCTTTCCGTTTCTGTTGATATCATATTCAGAATAGTCTGACCTTGCTGTTTTGACGTTAATACTATTTTTATCGGGATCATAATAATACATAAACCAGGTATTTATCTCTTTATCTAAAAAAATAGTATTATGAGTTGTAATATTATCATACCTGACAATGGGCTCACTCAAGTTATTGGTCTTATTGATAGAAGCTGTCCTGACCTCAACAAAATTTGGGTTTCGCCCTCTTACAATGAATAATGCTATAGTCTCGTTTTCAATATAAACAGGATCTCCTCCACCTATGACATCACTTCCAGATAAGAGCAAAGGTCCAGTTATGGTAAGATTTTTCATACCATGACCTGATGCAATTCCAAGATCCCACTGTATACCATTAAAACCTTTGGCAATATAATAAACAGAATAATTTCCATTAGCATTGAAAGCCCCAATGGGAAAAAGTTCATCTCCATAACCCCAAACTTTTTTATCTGAATGTGATATCACTTTACCAAGATCCTTAAAGTCAAAACCATTACTTGAAACAGCAAGTCGAACATCACTATTTACAGATTCAGAGACCGTGCTGCCTGCATCCAATGCTGCATAATAAAGAACGATATTTCCCTGCTCATCCAGAGTTGCGCCTGCTGAAAAGATACCTTCTTCTTCATTTTTATGGGGAAGATAATTGAGTATAGGATTTCTGGCATACTTAATAAAATTTATACCATCAGTACTTGTCGCCACACCAAGTGCGCGATGCCTGGGTCCTTTATCTGTGGATCTATTTCCATCTGCGCCAATATAATACAAAAAAAAGGTCCCGTTCTTTTTTACAACGGTAGAAGGACTTGTCATTCCCCCTAAACGAATATCCCAGGCTCCGTTTGATCCTGATCCGATCACAATACCCTGGTCTATCCAATCTGCTTGTTCTGGCACTTCATAACTCTTGGCATTTACAGACATCGTTAAAAATAAAATTATAAATATAATATAAAAATAAATAGTATATCGCATTTTACTCCGGAAATACAAGATTCATGAACACATTAGGAGATAAATCTTATGTTTGGCCTGCCAGGCCGAAAAAATCAAATTGGCTTTTTGATTTAAAAGCTACTGTTAGCAATATGCTCATTTTCATCCAGGATAATTAAATATAACTATATTACAATTCAGGAGAAATAGATTTAATCCATAAATTATGTCAAAAGGAATTTCAAATTTTAAATTAGATAAGCTTACAACAATTCTGATAATGAAAGCACCATTTTATTGGGGAATTCTCTCCAATACATGGAAGATTATTTATGGCACAGGATGTATTAAATAATAAACATTTTAAAATTAATCTATAAACTATTATTTGGGGGTGACCTATAACGAATAAATTTAACAATAAACGTGACCAAAAAAATCCCAGAGTTTGCATTTTACTTGAAAGTTTCTATCCTGTTGTGGGTGGTGTGGAAACTCAGGCCAAAACACTTGCAAAAAAACTTATGGAAAATGGGGTGGAAATATTAGTAATTACCCGACAAAGAACCTCCAACCTGAAGAAAAAAGAAACGATTGATGGTATCCCGGTAACGAGGATCCCTCCAATAGGGCCAGGGAAATTTAGACGCTGGGAAATGATGCCCTTCGCATTTTTATATTTGTTAAAAATGCGCCGCAAATATGATGTTTTGTTCGTCCCTGCCTTCAGGACATTAGGGCTGCCTGCAGTGATCGTGAGTATACTTTTTAAAAAAAAATGCATACTTAAAGCTGAAAACAATGGGGAAATGTCAGGTGAATTTTTTGAAATAGGCTTCAGTAAAAAATTAGGTCTTCCTATTAATTATTTTAAGATCTTCCTATTATTAAGAAATCGATTACTTAGAAGAGCAAATTATTTTATCAGTTTCTCTTCACAGATCAGTGATGAACTAAAAAGTAATCAGGTGCCTGGATATAAAATTGTGGAGCTACCAAATGGAATTGACATAAATAAATTCAGTCCGTCGTCACCTGATGAAAAAATTAAACTTCGGCAAAAGCTTGGTATTCCCGAAAATAAAGTCATTGCCGTTTTTACCGGGCGCCTGGTATCCTGGAAAGGACTTCCCCTGTTGGTAAGAGTATGGTCAAAAGTAGTCTCAAACAACCCTGATGCCGTCCTGGTTCTCGTAGGTGGGGGAGGGGAAGACATCCATAATTGTGAAGATGACCTGAGAAATTTTGTTGGTGATAATAATTTAGAAGCTAATGTAATTTTTACAGGTAATGTTGAAAATGTAACTGAATATTTAAAGTCGGCAGATATCTTTGTTTTCCCATCAGAAAACGAAGCTTTTGGAAATTCAATAATTGAAGCCATGGCTTGTGGCCTTCCAGTAATTACAACACGTACAGGTGGGCCAAAAGATATAATAACGGAAAATGAAAATGGTTTAAAAGTAACTGCAAATGATTTCAATGAGCTACATGATGCGATAAATACACTGATAAAAGATAGAAATCTTGGATCAAAGCTGGGCCAAAACGCCAGAAGTACTGCACAGGAAAAGTATTCGATAGATACGATCACCAGGAAATATATTCAGCTATTTATTTCTGGATCTTAGGCAATTTGTGACAATTGTCACTTTGAAAATCTATGCTTCAATTAGGGAAGAAATTATGTCCAAAAAAATCTTAATCACAGGAGGAGCGGGCTTTATAGGAAGTCATCTGGCAGAAGGTCTTTTAAACATGGGACATGAAGTCATTATTGTGGATAATTTGAGTCGAGGAAATTGTGGAAATATTAATAGTATCCTTAATAGAATTAATTTTGTAAAAGGAAATGTTACTGATCCTGGATTGATGCAAGATTTGATCAAATCATGTGATACTGTATTTCATTTAGCGGCTCTATCAAGAGTCATACCTTCAATAGATAATCCAGAACTTTGTTTCAAATCAAATATTGAGGGAACTGAGATAATAGCGCGGCTCTGTTCACAATATGGAAAAAGATTGGTCTTTAGTTCTTCAAGAGAGGTTTATGGGACTGCAAAATACAGTCCAGTAGATGAAAAACATCCTTTAGATCCTGAAAATCCATATGGTACTTCTAAAGTTGCGGGGGAAAAAATAATCGAATCCTATTCAAAATGTTATAATTTGAAATATGCTATTTTGAGGCTTGCTAATGTATATGGTCAGAAAGATTTTGATAGGGTTATACCGATTTTTATAAAAAATAGTTTGAATAATAAAGATATTATCATATATGGGGGGCAACAAATTTTAGATTTTGTATATATATCTGATGTCATTGAAGCATTTCTAAAAGCGTATTCTAATAATGAAAACCTACTAGTAAATATAGGAAGCGGAAAAGGCACTACATTATTGGAATTAGCAAATATAATCAAGAAAATAACTAAAAACGAAGGAAAAATAAAGATTAAAGATAAAAGAAAAGGGGAAGTTGAAATATATATTTCAAATATTAATAAAAGCCATGAGATCCTGGAATGGAAACCTGAAATTTCTTTGACGGAAGGAATAAAAAGGCTTTTGTGAATTAAAAAAGGAATTACTATCAATAAAAGAATCAAGAGTATTCAATATGGAAAAAAAAATACCGATATTTAAGACTATCAACGAATTAATTGAAACAAGGACATATCCAGTTCTTTTTAGCATTTTAGTCATAAGTCTCTTGATAAGGTTTTTGTTGTTACCTGAAAGATGGATAAATCCTGATGAAGGCGCCCATCTTTATGATGCAAAATTCATTTTAGACGGGAAAATCCCATTCATAGATTATAGTTCAAGAATGCCGATATATGTTTATATGCTGGCCGCTTTTTTAAAAGGATTTGGAGTGAATTATATATCTGGAAGACTATTGCCCCTGTTTTCCAATATTGGGATTGGTATTATTGTTTTTTTGATAGGAAAAAAACTTTTTAATAGCAACAAAATAGCTTTACTGGCATCTGCAATATATCTTTTTTCACCACTTTCAATACTATGGTCGGTCGTGGTGAAAACCGAACTGCCTGAAACTCTATTTGTTTGTTCTGGAATGCTTTTGATGCTGACTTACATAAAATCAGAAAAAGAAAATTACCATTTACTCTTCTTCTCAGGTTTCTTCTTTGCTCTTGCATATTATGTGAGGGAATCATCAATTGCAATATTTATGGCTTCTGTATTATTTATGATATATTTCCATAGACTGCATGTTATTAAGATCATTAAAAGTTCTATAATAATGTTCTTGGGTTATTTCCTGGTTTTTTTTATAATTATATTGTACTTTAGTAGTTTTGTGAGTATGCCAATAATTTTGGAATCTAAGCTTAATCCATTGGAAACCATAAAGGACCCTATAAATAAATTATTTACAGTGCCTGATAAAACAACAAATGATGAAAAGTCAAATTATACGCCTCAATCCCTGTGGCAGACAATTGGAGAATGGATATTGGTTTTAAAATTAAATTCTTTTTTATTCTTTGGTGCGTTCATCTTTTTTTTAAGTTTTATTTTAAAAAACAAAATCAATATAATGATATCAAAATTACAATTTGCTTTTTTAAGTTTATGGATATCAGCTTTAACAATTTTTTATTTATATTATTCGATTCAAACGAATTTCTATAATCAATATTTTGGAGAATTTATGCCGGTCATGTCGCTTATCCTGGCATACGTTATTGTATTTCTTATTTCAGAAATAGAAACACATAATGCTTTAAAGGGATATGCAGTCAAAATAAGCCTGATAACGATCATGGTACTTTTTATATCATCATTGAGCCTGATCAATTTCTCCTTTGGTAGTGTATGGTCCCCGGATACTGTAGATGAAGTTTCTCAATATATAAGATCTAACTCTGTTAAAGAAGATGTTGTTCTATCAGGTGCAATGATATGGACATTTGAATCAAATACGAGACCATTTATGGATCAAAATCATCCGTTAAGATTTTTAAGAGAAATGAACGAGGACCAAAAAAGAGAAATAGAAATTAACATTGAAACTGAAAAGCCAAAATTTATCGTGCTTGATGGTTATACAGAAAAAACATATATAAGAAACATTAATAATATTAGTAATATAATAAATGGATCCTATGTTCTTAGAAAAGAAGTGTCTGGTTCTTATTACCCGGTAAAAGTATTTGAAGTCAAAAACTGATGGGATGATGAATAACAACATAATAAAATCAAGCGCATCTGGTGTATTGTGGACCGCAATATCACAGTTTTTTTCACAGGGTTTCCAATTTGTAGTAATTATAATCCTTGCAAGGATATTATATCCTGAAGAATTTGGGATCGTTGGAATGGCAGCGATCTTTACTGGATTTATCAGTAGATTTAATGAGCTTGGATTAAGTTCTGCTATAATTCAACGAAAAGATGTAAATGAAATACATCTTTCTACGTCTTTCTGGACAAGTCTGGGTGCAGGAACGATCCTTTGTATCCTGACAATACTACTTTCACCATATATTGCAGGGTTTTTCAAAGAAGAACTCATTCGCCCAATATTGATGGTCTCTTCGATCAATTTCATTGTCGGGTCATTAAGCGTTATTCCGAGAACATTATTTGCAAAGAATCTGGAATTTAAGAAATTAGCCATTGTTGAAATTTCTGCAACATTTATTTCGGGCATATTATCGATTATTTTAGCGATCAATGGTTATGGTGCCTGGAGCCTGGTTCTTGGAGGCCTTTCTAACAGTTTTTTTTCAGTTCTTATCTTATGGGGACTGAACCCCTGGAGACCGACGTTAATTTTCAGTTTTCACCATTTTAAAGAATTATTTGCTTTTGGAAGTCATGTTATGGGATCTAGCGTCCTGAATTTTATTGATACTAATGTGGATTATCTGGTTGTCGGAAAGATGATCGGAGCTTCTGCACTGGGATATTATACTCTTGCATATAATTTGATAACATTTCCTTTAACTAAAATATCCACTATTGTGACGAGAGTAACATTTCCTGCATTTTCTAAAATCCAGGATGATAACAAAGCATTGCAAAATGGCTATCTTAAGGCAGTGAGATATATATCTTTAATTACCTTTCCAATGCTTGCCGGGATGTTTATTGTAGCACCTGAGTTCATTGTGACCATCTATGGTTCAAAATGGGCCCCAATGATATTGCCATTACAGATCCTTTGCCTGGCAGGAGCATTAAAATCGATCGGGACAACAGTAGGTTCTATTCTTCTTTCCAAGGGTCGGGCAGATATACAATTTAAATGGAATATATTAACTGTTATAGTGCTGACGATCGCAGTCCTGATAGGAGTACAATATGGAATAGTAGGTGTTGCCAGTATGGTAACGATATCATCAGCCTTATTATTTTTAATTATTCAAAATATTACCAATAGGTTAATAGATCTGAGCATGTACAATTATTTAAAAAGTATTTTCCCAGCATTTATTGGTTCTATTGCTTTAATTTTTATTGTGAATATCTTTCAAAGAATAATGATGGTTTATGGTTTGACGGATGTAAGCATGCTGATAAGTTCAATATTTATGGGTATCATAGCATATATAATATTTATGCGGTTATTTTTCCATAATTTATTGATGGAAATGAGATTCCTTATAAACAATATGCGAGGGTGAAATATCAATGCCAGGGATAATTGGAATTGTATCTACAAAAGATGCCGAAGATAATAATGAAAAGCTATTAACCAGAATGTGCAATGCAATTAAACATAAGGAATGGTATAAAACGGATATTCATACTGGTATATCTGCTGGATTAGCCAGGGTACATTTAGGGATCTTTAATCCTGAATCACAACCAATATTCAACGAAGATAAGTCTTTATGTATCATAATGGATGGTGAAATATATGATTATGAAGATTTAAAAAAAGAATTGATCCACAAAGGATATTCATTTCCAATTGCCAATGATCCAGAATTTATCCTGCACTTGTATGAAGAATATGGAAATGATCTTGTTCATAGAATAAATGGATCTTTTACCCTTGCCATCTGGAATGAGAAGTTAAAGAAATTAATAATAATTAATGACCGATATGGGATCAGGCCTTTATATTATTCTGAAAATAACAGACGCCTCTTATTTGGCTCCGAAGTAAAAGCGATCCTCCAGGATGAAACATTTGTAAGAATTGTAGATGATAGGTCTGTTGCTGAATTTTTTTCTTTTGGATATATTTTGGGTAACAAGACATTTTTCCAGGGAATCGAACTTTTGCCTCCAGCTTCAATAATGACATATGAATCGGGAAGGATCTCAATAGAGCAATACTGGGATTTTGATTTCAAAGAAGGGTCTGAAGAATATTCAGAAGAGTATTATATTGAAAAATTGTCTAAACTCGTATTGCAGGCAGTGGAAAGACAGATGAAAGGTCATCACAGAACAGGGGTTCCATTGACCGGTGGTCTGGATTCAAGAACCCTTGTTGCTTCCATTCAAAAGGAGCATTATCCGATCCATACTTTTACATTTGGTAAATCAGATTGTAATGATGTAAAATTCGCCAGGATGATTTCAAATACGTTAGGGGTAGATAACCACTTTTATGAGTTTAAACCAGATGATCTTGTCACCTATGCGCAAAAAGCAGTCTATTTGACGGATGGAATGCAAAATTGCATCCATGCACATAGAATGCAAACGTATGATGAAATTCGAGATTTCATGGATGTTGCTCTTTTAGGCTGGGTTGGCGATTCGTCAATAGGCAGTGGTTTTCTTCGGGATGGAGTATCGAAACTTGAAGACAAAATAGAAATTTTCAAAATAATTACAAATTATTTATCTATTGATCTTCTCAGAAATTTATTTGATGAGAATTATTTTAAAATATTTCAAAAGAATTTCAATTTATCAATGAATTATATATTGAAAATAGATGAGAAAGTCAATATCAAATTATCGAATAACCGATTAATGTATTATAATTTTAAAGAAAGACAACGAAGATTTATTTCGATGGGGCCTGTACTGGTCAGGAGTTCAGTGGAAGCAAGGACACCTTTTTATGATTATGATTTCATGGATTTTATTCTAAAAATTCCTCCTGAATTCAAACATGGAAAACATCTTTATAAAAACATGATATTAAAAATGTTTCCCCAGCTGGTAAAATGTCCTTATCAGGCAACAGGATTGCCTCTGGATGCATCCGAATTTCACAGAAAAATACGGTTCTCTTTACAATTGATGAAGGGAATGATAAATGAAATGACGCAAAACGTTTTTAATATAAAATTAATTTCAACGACCAGGGAGTTTTATGATTATGACGATTGGATTAGAAATAATAAGGAATTAAGAGAGTATATATCTAACATATTATTTGATGAAAGAACAACAGGTAGATCTTATTTTAATAAAGATTATGTAAAAGAGATCTTTGATATGCATATAAGTGGCAAGAAAAATTATTCAGAATTGATAGGGCGATTGTTGACATTTGAATTATGGAATCGACAGTTTATTGATATAAAGTAAGACTGCCCACGTACTTTTTTATCCCTTCTCGTATCCCTATTTCCGGCAGATATCCGATCATTTTCCTGGCTCTGGTGGTATCTGCATATGTATCCCGAACATCCCCCCTTTGTGCTTCGATATGCTTCACATGAACATCTTTCCCAACTGCGTCTCCAATTAACCTGACCAGTTCATTGACTGAGATCCTGCTACCTCCGCCTATATTGAAACTCTCACCGATCACGTCACTGTGTGCAGCGAGCATATTAGCATTTACCACATCGGATATGTAAGTAAAATCCCGTGTCTGCTTACCGTCACTATATTCTTCAATTGCACCTCCTGTTAAAGCTGCTTTGACGAATTTAGCGATTGCCATATCAGGTCGCTGTCCTGGTCCATAAACTGTGAAGTACCTGAGTGATACTGTTGGAGTGCCGTAATTCATGTAATAAAGATTACAAAGGTTCTCTGCCGCAAGTTTGGTAACGCCATAAGGGGAAAAAGGTTTCTTTGGGGTTTCTTCGTGGATGGGTAGTTCATCCACATTCCCATAGATCGAAGAAGAAGATGCATAGATAAATTTCCTTAGATCCCGGTCTTTGTAGTATTCCAGCAGTTTCTGTGTAGCAAGGATATTATTTCGAGTATAAATATCAAAACTTGTACCCCATGATGCCCTCACCCCGGCCTGTGCCGCCTGGTGGAATACATAATCTACGTCCGGGAATTCACTGATATCCAATATGTCCTTTTCCATGAAGGTGAAATTCTTGTTTTCAAGTGAATTTCTTATGTTATTTTCTTTGATCGTTCTTGAATAATAATCCGTGAAACAATCAATTCCTATAACTTCATGCCCATCCTGAAGCAATTTATTTAGGATATGTGAGCCTATGAATCCTGCACAACCTGTAACAAGTGAAATCATTCTATCAAATATCTCCTAATATGTTTTTATTGGTAATTGTTATAAATAATATTTTTTCTTTAGTTATGTATCAATCTGATTTGCCACTATTATTTTATATATTTCTTCTAATATAACTACTTGTTTGGATATATTATATTTTTCCTCGATGTGTTCTCTTCCATGCTTTCCGAGTTTGCTCCATAATTCCGGATGTTTTGTCACATAGTTCATTTTTTCATAAAGTGAGTTAATATCTTTTTCCTTTACCAGATAGCCACTTATGCCGTTTATCACTACTTCAGGAATACCTGCATGGTATGTAGACAATACCGGCATCCCGGAGGTTTGCGCTTCCATTAACACAGTTGGTGTCCCTTCTTTATCATCATTTCTTGCAGATATACTTGGTAATACGAATATATGAGACCTGTGCATTTCTCTGATCACCATGCTATGAGGCTGCGGGCCCAATAAAAAAACTTCATTTTGAAGTCCTAGATCCTGGATCAGATCTTCGATCTGTTTTTTCATCGGGCCGTCACCAATTATTCTTAATTCTATGTTTCTATTTTCTGTGAATAGTCTGGAAAATGCTTTAATAGCACAGATAATCCCCTTTTTTTCCACAAGTCGCCCAACACATAAAAATTTGATCTTACCTGAAGGTTCAATATGCCTCTCATAATATGCAAATTTATTCAAATCAACCCCCAGATGATGGATAATTATTTTGTCCTCAGGACACCCCAATCTTATCAGATCTTGTTTCATATCATTTGAAAGAACTGTTATAACTCCTTCTGTATTGAACAGTTTTGTGTATGTTGTAGGATCAGCAATGGACGCATCATGACCATAAAATGATGTTATCAATGGCTTTTTTAGTAATTTTTTCAATCGAAGGGAAAAGTTCCCAACCCCCCCAAAATGTGCATGTATCAATTCTATGTCATTCTTTTTCATGATAGTGGCAAAATATGCCTGTTCAAGGCCCAATAATAATTTATTTATAGATATTTCTGAATCATATAAATCCTGAACAATGCCATTAAAAAAATATTTCAAGAAATTAAATATATTTACTTTAAATATCTTATTCATGCTGAAATAATAGGTTCGTTCTAATATTTTGAATTCGCTGACTTCTTCAGGCTGAATCTCACCTACAGTGGGTGGGAACATTGAAAATATCCGGACATCGTGCCCCCTCTTCAATAATTCAATTATTTCATTTAGTATGAATGTTTCTGAAAGTTTAGGGAAAATTCCTATTACATATGCTATTTTCATGAAATTAACTCAATATTAATTAGTATTCCTTATAGATCTGCTCAGTCATTTTTATCATTTTTTCTATCGAAAAAGTATCTATTATTTTTGTATATCCCATTTGTGCCATTTGATCTCTTTTATTTTCATCTTTTGCAAGAAGTATCATTGCGTTTGCCAGGCCATTTGCATCCCTGGGTTCAACAACGATCCCATTATAATGATCTGTAATTATTTCAGGTACACCTCCCACATTCGTAGCAATAACGGGTTTTCTGGCTGCCATAGCTTCTAATAATGCAAAAGGAAGTCCTTCAGATATAGATGGCAATACAAAAATATCAATTAGAGCAAGGATTTCAGGTAGATCTTCCTGAAATCCAACAAACCTGAAGTGTTCTTTTATATTATTTTCTTCTATTATGTGGACCAACCGGTCTTTTTCGCTCCCTGTTCCGACAAATAGAAATATAGAATTGGGGACTTTTTCGATCACCTTCTTTGATGCTTCAATTAAGTATTGGTGTCCTTTTTGTTTATGCAGCCTGCCTACTGTTCCAAAAACTATAGCAGAATCATTTATCGAGAATTTATCTTTTAGATCTTTAGCAATCTCTTTATTATATTTAGCAACTGAATCAATATTTACACAATTATAAATAACTTTTATTTGATCTTCTGGCAGGTCAAAATTTGTTATCAGTGCTTTTTTATTTTTATTTGACACAGTAATCAATACAGCCAATTTTCTATAGATGAAATTAATTATTGACCTGAAAAACAAATTCGGCCTGTAATCTGGAGGGGCAAGATGTATCGTGGCAAAAAGTTTTGACCTGGAATAGAATGATCCTGCCAGGATCGCTATAGTGCAGCAAAAAAAAATGGGAAATGGCACATTAAAATGTATGATATCGGGCTTATTTTTCTTGAAATATAAGTAATTGCTAAGAAAATTGTATCTTTTTATATATTCTACGCTAATCCCTTTAGATCTCATTTCATTAACAAAATTCTCAGTTCCCTCGTTCTTAGGAATTGCGACACTTATGTCAAATTGTTCTTTGTCTAAATTCAAAGCCAATATCTTCAAATAAACTTCAGCACCCCCGATGCCAGTTGTTTCCGTGAAAAAAACCAGGTTTTTCTTCATAATGTTATTTAAAAACTTTTTGATAACTCTCTACTGCTTTTACATGAACATTTCGACCAAACAAAGTGATAATTATACTCAATAGAAGTCCCATACTTATTGGATTTGTTTTGATAGCTTTTAAATAATACTTTATTCCTTTATATTTATTTCCATTATAGTACCATTGTCTACCTATGCTCACATAATGCGTGGCAAGTGTTGGTTTATATTTTTTAAGATCTTCGAAATGTTTCTCAATAATTAATTCTAATGCCCTGGTTCGAGCTTTATGATCACTGGAAATACTGGTAGATTGATAATATAATCTCACCAGAGGTTCATCGATACACCTGAAACAGTAATATTTTGAAAAACGTATAAATAATTCCCAATCCTGCAATGCGGGAAACTTTTCATCAAATGATCCTAATTTTTCAAAGCATTCTTTTTTAACAAGAGCAGCTGAAGTAGTAATGAAATTTTCTTTTAAAAGAGCTTCCTGGATATTCCCATCTTTTTGAATGATCCTATCAGGTGGGGTATATGTTTTAACATTATTTCCTATCCAGTAATATCCAGTATAAACCACTCCAACATTTGACAGGGCATTTTGAAAAACATTCATCTGTTTTTCTAACTTTTCCGGAAACCATTCATCATCACTATCCAGGAAAGCCAGAAATCCACCTTTTGCAAGATTGATCCCGGTATTTCGAGCTGCACTTCCACCTTTATTTTTTTCATGCCTGATGTATTTTATTCTTTCGTCATTGAAACTTTTTATGACATCTTCAGTATTATCCTTCGATGCATCATCCACTATGATCAGTTCAAGATCGCGATATGTCTGATTCAAAACACTCTGGATAGATCTTCCCACCAGATTCGCTCGATCATATGTTGGAATTATTACACTGATTGTCGGTTTTTCATCAGACATATGGTTACTCAGGTAAGTGTATCAAAGCTATCTTATAATTTGTTTATTGTTTACGAATTTCCCCACAACCATTTGAGTATACTGTAAATAACTTATCAGATAACATGGAAATACCACTTGCATTAACTTTCCATCTTGGTGAGAAAGGAAACGTATCCTCACACACATTTAATGTATTCAAATAAATATAATAATTTTTAGGCAAATCAAATTCATGTTTTAGAAAAAAACCATAAACATTATTTTTAGGTATCATACCATAACTACGTAAAACATGCGAATTTGAATGTACATCAGCATATATTATTTTATTTGCAACTTTGTATTTGTAATACCATTTCGCACTATAGACATTCTGTTCTGGCGTATAAACACCATAAAAATTATATTTTAGTATCGTGTTATTATTGTTTTTTAGTCTTTCCATTCCCAAATAGATCGAGGTTGGTGTGTCGTTTGTGAGTTCATAGACAAAACCAGTATTGAATAGAAAATAGGGAACAATTACACCCAAAATTAAAATTAGAAATAAATAATTTTGTTTAGATTTATTTTTGATATTAATTAATTTTATGAATTTCTCAATGAAAAAGATGCCACCTATAATAAACAATGGAGATAATGCAAAGAGTGCTATATGATAGGTTCGTGTCATATTGAGTGATTTTGAAATATGAGGTAGTAATGATAACAATAAAATTATAAAGCTTACTGTTATTAAATAAAAATACTCAGCCTTTAACCTAGAAAATTCTCTATCAATAATTATTTTAATAAATCCAATAATAATAAACAATTGTGTCATGAATTGTATAACTCTAAATACATCCCTTTCTAATGAAGGAAAAACAGGGTCAGTAGCACCAATTGCGATTAGGAGATTTGAATCCATTGTTGATGGATTAAATAAATCAGAAAAAACGCTTGTATAAATTTGATCACCTATTTGTATTATACTCTTAAAAGATGATGAACTTGAAACATTAATATACCATAAAAGTAGAAAAACAATATAAAATGCAAAAAAATAGTTTATGGTTACTTTTTTCAAATTAAACTCAGGAAGTTGCAAACCTTTCATTTTTGAAGACTTTATCCGCCCAATAGAAAATATAAAAATAAATATTATGCAAATTGCATATATATATGCTAGGCCATAATGCGAAGTTATCAAAGATGCGCTAAAAATAAAAAGCAAAATGTTTCGTATATTTTTATTTAAATTATCCTGAATTGATAGGAAAATAAGTAAAATAAAATAAAGTTCCGCAATTTCTTGTCTAGCTAAGGAAGGCATTTCTATAAAAAAGGAAAAAAATGACATAAAAAAGAATACGGAATAAAATGCGATCTTATCATTCTTTATCTGATGTTTATATACACAAAATAATCCCAATGGTACTAATGAAAAAATAATTGGATAAATAACCTTAAATACCCATGTCACATCTAAATTTAGAAAAAAAGAATACACTAAAGGCAAAATAACAATACTGAGCATAGCATTAAGGTTAGAAAAAAGGTTAGAGTTCCAGTAAGCATTATTTATAACTACGTTCGACGTATAATATTCAAGATGCATGTCTGATCCTGTAATGTACATGGAGATCAGCGAATTGTGAAATAACAGCGATAATGCTATTAGAACAACTGTTAGTGGGTATAGATCCGTAGGAATCTTATCGAGGGCAACCAAAATAGGAATAATTGCTATTAAAACCATCATTATCATAATAAACATATTATTACTGTGAAAATTAACAGCGTAGGTCCCAACTATGCTTAAAGCAGGCAATAATATCAGAAATATTGATGAACGAGAAATTTCAAAATACGGTAGTTCATATTGGTGTAATTTATCTATTCTTTGACTTAGAATACATAATATAGCAACCATGACAATTATAAATATAAATACATTCCAGAAGGAAAGAGGTGATTTTATATTAATAAAATTGAGTGCTAAATTTAAAAAAAAACCACTGAACATTAAAAATGATAAACTCAGACCTGCAGACAAGAGAACTGTAACAGCTACACCCAATTTATGTAGCTTTAAGAGTCTGATTATAATAATTCCTGGCACAAAAGTGAGATAAAAAAAACCAATGACAGGTCTTAAAATCGGAATTCCTAGACCCATCAAATCCAGACTAATAACTCCAAGCACCCCCAGATGGATGGCCACCATTGTTCTGAGGAATTTTCTTGGCTCCCAATCATTAAGTTGAAAAAAATCAGGTATCTTTATCATTTAGTTTTTTAGCTCCCTCTAAATATAAAATCTTTTTGTATACTTCAATCGTCATTTCAGCGATTTTATCCCAGGATAGTTCTTCCATCATTTTTCTATATCCATTTTCACCCATTTTTTTCCTCAAATTATCATCCATTAATATTTTAACTATTGCTTCTGCCAGTGCCTTCGGATCTTTTGAAGGTACGATAAAACCAGTCTTTCCATTTTCAACAACTTCAGGAATGCTGCCGACATTTGTTACGATAACTGGTTTCTTGAATGCATATGCTATTGGGATAATACCTGTTTGTGTCCCTTCTATATATGGTAAAACAACAACAGCAGCTTTCTGAAAAAAAGCCCCTACTTCATTATCTGGGATGTAATGATTATATATAATAACATTTTTCGATTCCAGATTGTAGCCTTCCAGACTTCCAGAGCCTGCGATTACGATTTTTATATTGGGAATATTTTTTTCAATCTGTGGAATGGCTTCAATCAAATATCTTAATCCTTTATAATCCTCTATTCTGCCAAAAAATAATATGTTTCCTTTTTCTTCATCGTAATTATGTTGTTTCAATCTACTAAAGAATGAATAATCACCATGTGGGATATTAAATATTTTTTTTTTTGGTATTTTTTCTCCCAGAATGGTTTTAGCAGCATCACCATGCACTATCAAAGCGTCTGAATATTTTATATGAATGTTTCTTGAAATTTCTTGCTCAAATTTTCTAGAACCTTCATGAGGATTTACATCATGGATAGTTGTAACAATTAAATACTTTTGGAGGAATGGTAAAAATAATGACATCCATGGATGATTCGACTGTAAATGGATTACATCTGGATTTATTTTCTTAATAGTATTCAAAAAAGAACTAATTCGTGTAAAAATAATAAAGCTTAATATAAAATTTTGTAATGTATCACCTGTCTTTAGTTGATATAAATTTATTGATTTGTTAAATAATTCAGCTTCAAAACCAACTGGCGCGATTAGATGTACATCATTATTTGTAGAAAGTGCATTGGAAAGTTGTGATGTATAGTGGATTAGACCACCCTGAGTGGTGAGTATTATCTGTAATATTTTCATAATTTCTATAATTGCTGTAAATTATTGTTTTCTTTATTTTTTATAAGTCTAAAGGATATACCCAACACCGTCTATTACATTATTCATTTCATTTTTCTTATTATTATTAACATTTCTGTTTATTGTAAATTCGTCTCCAAACAAAGGAGATTTCCTCATTACTTCATGATGTTTTATTAAAAATTCTTCAAGTGAACATAAAACCTTTGCCGGATTCCCGGTAGCAACGACATTTTCAGGAATATCTTTAGTTACCACACTCCCAGCACCAATAATTGAATTCTTGCCAATACTTACATTTGGCAAAACAATAGTTCCGGCGCCAATGAAAACTTTATTACCGATATTGACCTTACCTATTTTGGTGTATCCTAAGTGCCTTTTCATACTAGCATCATGAGCAAGAATCATAACCCTTGGAGCAAGAGTAACATTATTACCAATCTCTATAAGCCAACAATGTGATTCATCAATCTTAACTCCTGGTTGAATATCACAATTACTTCCAACTTTTAATCCAAGATTGATTAATGTTTCTATCCCAGCTTCTCCGCGTAATGTTAATATTATTAATTTAAAGAATCTTAATCTCATAAATTTTACATAGAGTTTGAATAGATAATTTGAATTGAACATTTTGCCTCAAAATTTTCTAATAGGCAATTTTTTCATTTTTTTCTTGCTAGTGGCAACAAATTCATTTGATGATACAGCCCATTTTTTTCTGTAACGAAATTTTGAATTTTTAGTCATTAACACCTCTAATATTATTATATATTATTTATAATTAATAAATAAGTTTCAATCATTCATTTTCAAATTATTTAGTTCATACAAGTACTTTTCTGCTATTAATTCCCAGTTTAAATTTTCTTCTGAATACTTACGTGCATTTTGTGCATGTTTAGAATTATCTTGATACACATATTTTATAATTTTCTGAGCGGCTTTTTCAATATCTGAGAAATCTATAATGATGCCACAATTTGCATCTTCAATAATATCTAGGTTTGGTATATCCGAGACAATGCAGGGCAATCCAGAAGACATCGCTTCAAGGAGTGTCAATGGCTGCCCTTCATAAGAGGAAGTCATAATATAATAATCCCCACATCCAATAATTTTTGACATTAATGAATACTCTATAGCTCCAAAGAATCTAATATTTTTCAATTGGTATTTTTCAGCAAGATTTTCAAGTTTTTCACGTAATTTACCATCACCAACAACAATAAGATAAAACTTTTCAGATAGATCTCCAAACTGCAAAAAAAGATGAAGTAGAATATCAGGCCTTTTTTCTTCAATCAATCTACCAACCCAGATAAAAACAATCCTATTGTCTGGAATTTCTAATTCTGTTCGGATTATATTTTTATCTTGTTGGATTATAAAAGTTCCAGTATTCGTCCCATTTGAAATAATTTCAATCATGTTTTTGATTCCATAATATTTCAATTCTTTTACAACTGTATCACAAATTGAAGTGAATTTAACATTATTATCTAAACATTTTGTAAGCGAATATCTTTCAAATAAATTCATAAAATAATAATAGATTCGTATCCACCAATGATGGTTTGAACACCTAGATTGCATATAAAATCCAGCGTATGTTGTATGCATCGTAATTAGACTTTTAAGAAAAGGATTTTTAAAAATAAAAAACGGATGATGTAGCCATATAGCGTCATAATTATTAGTTTCTTTATTAAAATACCTTCTAACTTGTTCCCAAAAATAAATCAAACCAAAACCCGCGAATTTCTTGATATATTTTTGATTGCCTAATTTTATATCAGGACCTGTTGGAGAACAGATTACACACTCATGCCCTTTTTTTATAAATTCGTCCACAACTGATTTTGCTACTATTCCTATTCCTGATGCTTTTGGTGGATATTCTGGAGTGCAAATTAAAATTTTCATTCAATTCCTGACAAATGTTTATGCATGTATGTATATAAAATTATTTTTTACATTTGGAGTTTAGTAGATCCAAATATTTCCTTGCATTTATATTCCAATTGAAAAGGCTATGAACTCTGTCTTTCAATATATCATCATGAAAATCAGATTTTTCAATAATCATGATTAAATGTTTTTTCAATAAATCAAGTTTGCCTGCATCATAAATATAAGGATAACTTTCTCCAAGCATATATGATGCATCTCCAACATTTGAAGAAATTATCCTCCTACCTATACAACTCGCTTCCAGAAGTGTTGTAGGAGCTGAATCATAATATGAGGGGTTCACAAAAACATCACTTATCGATAGAATATTTGAAATATCCTCCCTAAATCCTAGGAAATCTATCTTTTTAATATGTAGTTTTTTCGATAGATCTCTAAATTTTTTCTCATCAGGTCCTGTGCCAACGATCCATAGCCGAATATTGTAAATATCTTCCAATTCTGAAAAGACTTTTATCAAATCTGAAACTCCTTTTGACTCAACTAACCTGCCAATAAATGTTATTAAAATTTCTTCCGGTTTATTATTTTTGGAATATCCCGTTTGTTTTTTAAACCTTTCACAGTCTATACTATTAGGGATTATTTCAATATCTTTCTTACAACCCAGTTTTTTTAAAAAATCTCTTGATGATGGCCCTATCGCAATAGGAATGTCAGCTGTTTTTATAACCCATCTACTAAATGTCCTATCATAGGAATTAGAGATTGTTGAAATGATTTTTTTTTTGTGCATTATGGATGAAGCACCATGCTCTGTATGCACAAAAATAATATTTTTGTTGATTTTTCTATATAATGATGCATAATAAGTTGATGTGAAAAATCGAGTGTGGCTATTAATTACATCTATATCATTTTTTATTACAATTTTATGGATATGATATAAAATTGTTGGATAAAATATTGGGAATTCAATTGATTTCAGGTTATATGCACTTATTCGTTTAATATTCAATAATCCGATTTGTTTTTGTTCATTATTAATATTATTATTATTTTTAAAAGTAAGAATAGTGGTTTTAACACCATATTTCGCTAATTCTAAGCTTAAATTTTGTGCATAAATACCAAAGCCGCTAGCAACAGGTGGATAATTGGCACATATCTGTAAAATATTCATATATTTAATTCATCTAATTTCTAATTAATTATATCTTTAAAATCTCTTAATAGCAATCTATACCTTCGTACGCTTATAATTGAAACAAACAGTGATGTATTGTCTATTCAATAAATTATTTATTGGATGTTGCATTCTGTTGGTCATTATTTTAACATTATTACTAGATATTCTTTAATAATATATATCTTCTACATAACAGTATTTTCAATATAATGTAAAATAATATGATATGTTGAGTACTAGAGGAGGCTATAAATAGGAAAGTTTCTTAAATAGTTGATTAATATTTAGGTTATTTTCTAAAGTGGTTTTATGAAATACAAAAATTATGAATATCTGTTTACGAAATTTTCATATAATAAATTGGCTATTTATATTACTTTATTTTTTTGTATTATTGCTTTGTTTATGAGTAGTCTTATTGAGGTTCCTATTTTTACTGATAGTTATACTTATTTAAATGCTGCAAGGGATCTATCCATAGGACAAATCTATAACTACCCATTTCAACCACCAGGCTATCCCTTTTTGATATCGATTATTGAAAAATACACGTACTTGGATGAGTTCAATATAGGAAAAATGATTTCAGTATTTTTTTCAACGTTTTTTATATATTTAACATATTTTATTTTAAAAAATATTTTTAATGATGAAAAACTGGCATTTTATTCACAAGCATTAGTTGCAATGAATACTATAATATTTACATATTCAGTCATGCCTTTAACTGATATTATGTTTACTACCTTTTTTTATATATCAATTTTTTTTATAATAAAAAATTTTAATACTCCCTCATATACTTCATTTCTTATTGCTGGAATTTTTGGAGGGCTTGCTTATCTTACTAGATACCTAGCTCTAATTTTATTATTATCTATGATGTTTATCATTTTTCTAAAAAATATACCTTTTAAAAAAAGATTGATTTTAATATCAATATATGTATTTGGTTTTTTGATAACTGCTTCGCCATGGATAATTACAAATTTTTTGCAGAATGGATCGCCATTTCATAATCATCTTCATATGGCGGTTGCGTTTGATATTTATGGTAATGGAGATTTAAATCTATTTAATAAGATAGGCAATGAATATAATTCTTTGACAGAGGTTATACTCTCGAATCCAAAACTATTTATTATTCATTGGCTGAACATAGGCATTGTAGGATTATTGATAATATTAATTTTTTCAATTTATATTTTTATCAGTCCATTACGCTTGAATATAAAATTATTATTTGTTTTTAATATTCTATCGTTTTATTTTATTATACTCGCAATTGGTCATATTGAAAAGAGGTATTTAATCCCATTAATTCCTATAGCAATTGCGATTATTGTTTATGCTTTATTACAAGAACAAAATTCATATAATAAGTTAATTAATTCAAAATTATTTAATTTTAAATTGAAAAATTTAGCAATTGTATTATTAATAATTTTAAATTTATTATCCGGGATTGAATTAATTACATTGATTCAAGAACAACCTTTAGAATATAAAGAGGCTGGAAACTTTTTAAAAAGCTATGGAAGTTCATCAGAAGTAATGGCAGGTTACAATAAGTATAATTATTTTGCACAAATGAAAAGCATCGGTATGCCAAAGGATTTATTGAATATTTCAAATATTGATTACATAGTTTATGATGAAAAATTTTATGCTAATAAAGTACCTGAATTTAGGTTTCTTCTTGATCCTACAAATAAAACAATTCCGTCTAAAATAAAATTAATATATTATAGGTATAATTATCCAAAAATCGCTATTTATCAAGTATTAAATAAAACTTAAAATCTCGTTATAAAACTATTTTTATTTAATTAGTTGATTCTTAGTAAATGTTTTTTAAAATTGGCATCCTCTTAATGATTATTATAGTTACTATTGAGAATAATAACATGTTTAACCCATATAAAATGACTGAATTATATATAATAGTTTTTACATTAAAAAATGCATCAAATATATTTAAGAAAATCATGGGTGTAAAATCATAAAATAATAAGATCAGGAGAGAATTCTTTCCTATGTAAATTAGAAATCTCGAAAGAGTGTTTTCGTTTCTATTAATTACTTTCGACAATTCTATAGTTAGATAGGTGCCTAATAGACCGCCCACAGAAAAAAGCAATAAATTATTATAGTTCCTTATATTCATATCCACATTTCCATTTAATACAATAATAAAAGAAAATATCAAAATAAATAAAATTTTTATACCATATAAATTTAAAATTTTTTGTATAGAAATATGGTAATTTAAAATGTAACCTGGATACATAAAAACCATCGAAACCAATGCGATGTCAAAACCCCAGGGAAGATAGACATATTTGCTTAGATTGAAACCAATTGTTATAAAAAATAAACATATAATACAACTGAATGCAGTACCCTTTTTTTCATGATAATAGGCAATAATAAATAAAAGTATATAACCACAAAATAGACTTAACAAAAACCATGATGGAATATTTATTGTATTCGTAAACTTAGTAGACGGATTCAAAGGGGCACCATTTCCATAAAATATTCCAATTAAATTTATTATTGGATAAATATTAAGATTAAGTTTAAAAGACAATAGATAATATGTAACTAAAATGATAATGTTTGTTACAAAATATGGGAATACCAGACGTATCAATTTATTTTTTATAAATAACTGTGTATCTTTTTTATATTTATTATAATTAAATAAAAAACCACCTATAAAAAAAAACAACGGTATATGAAATGTAAAAATAATCTGTCTAAATATATTAGTTATATGCAAATGCCCAAATATAACCAATAGTATTCCTATTCCTTTTGTAATATCAATCCATTTAAGATTCTTCATTGCTTCTTTTTTATTTAACATGATTTCAATATATAAATAATACTAATTATAAAAAGATTTATTAATTGTTAAACAAACCCTGTTGAATCACAAATATGTTCCCTCATATACATATTCATTTCCTCAAGTTTTTTTAGTATCTAAATCTAACTTTCAATAATGAAGAGAACATTATAGGGGCATTTAATAAACTAAAACTAGACCCTTCTGAATGTTTCCAAGTTACAGGATACTCAATGATATTATATCTCATTTTCTTAAGTCTCCAGAGCAATTCGACATCGAATTCAAATCCTTTAGTCTCCATATCAATTAAAATATCTTTGATTGCCTTATTTTTAAAAAATTTGGCACCACATTGTGTATCTTTGAAATTCATCCAAAAAATTAGTTTCACAATAATATTAAACAATTGACTCGAAAATCTTCTCATTATGGGTTGCTTTACAAGGATTTTTGATTCCTTCAATCTTCGTGATGCGATAACTCCATCCACATTTGATAAAGCGCTTAGCATGCTTTTTATATCCTCTGGTTCTATAGATCCATCGGCATCGATAAATCCAATTATGTCACCAACAGCAACATTAAATCCTTCGATTATACCTTTTCCTTTTCCCAATCTTTCATGAAATTCTAATAATTTAATCTTAGGACATTTCAAGCTAAGTTCTTTAATAATTTTAGCTGTATTATCCTTACCATCACAAACGACGATTATTTCAAAATCTTCATAAAAGTCAAAATATTTAGATATAACATTTATAATTCTATTTTCTTCATTGTATGCCGGAATTACGATAGATAATTGCATTTCATACTTTATACTAATAAGTAAATATAAATATCTATTTGACTTAAATGGAATAATAATAATTATAATGATAATATTATCTAATTATTTTTCGTTTCATTTCAGTGAGCCAAAAGGCTAATACAATTACATAATTTATATAGATTAAATCTAGAACTATTAAAAATAATAATAAATCAGACTCTTTAATCAAGAGTCTGATTAATTTAATTTACGATAGCTTATAAATATTTACACCATATCCATCAAAGCTGTCTGTAAATTTGCCATTGCTTACAGAAAATTTTCTTCCTGTGACACTCCCAGCTTCAGGTAGCCCTATTGTTGTTGCTGTCATCATCCCACTTAGTCCATTGATAGTTATTCCAACATCAGATATAGGTCTTATATCTTTATTAACTACAATAAGATACCAAATATTTCCATCCTGTTTTAACATATAGTTAAAGTTTGTACGATCCAGCCACCACATGTTAGTAGTTAATTTCTTACTAAAGGAAACCTGTGTACCTTTGCGATATTCCCATGAGTAGTCTTTAGTCGGAAGGACAAGGACGTCATTTAATGCTTTGATTTCTCTTGCAGCATTGTTATACATTGTAACCAATTTGGGGTCTTTAAATAATCCACAATCATTTGGTGTCCATGAGTAAGAATAATATGAAAGTCCTTTAATATTCATTGTAATTGCAGAATATTGTAAAGCTCTTAACTCTCCTTTTGACAATGGCGTAACACCTGAATCATCTTTACATCCTACAGCTTGAATTACGGCCCATAAGGGTTTATTTACATTATCAAAGTTATCAATTCCAAGATTATTTTTCACTAATGTTTCATAACCGTATATTGCTCTATCACGAGAGCCATATTCAGGTATAAGAAGATCTCTGAAAGGATATATAGCAAAAGTTAGAATATCAGCTGTGTCTAACCATTTATTTGCTTCTTTCCAGATACCTGTAATAACTACATGATTTGGGTCATTTTCTTTTAACCATTTATATGTTTTAACCATATCACTGTGTTGAAAATCTAATGGTTCATCAGGCTGATAATAGCCAAAGAAATAATTATTATTTTTAACAACATTATCCTCATTTGCGGTAGCACGACTTATGAAATATGTTCCTGTCTTTTCATGTGGAAGCAAAAGTGGTAGATATTGTACTGAACTGTGAGTGCCCATTATGTCTACATCATAAACATCTGTATTTTTCAAGTTCGTTAGACACTCTTCTGCAGCTCTGATTATTCCCGGATTACATAAACTATACATCATAAGAGGAAATGTTTTCTTTCCATTCATATTTATAGTCTTATCAGAATTCAAACTTATTCCTGTACCCATAATCGGATTTGAGATTATTTTGGTAATTGGTGTTGGAGTTGGTGTTGGCGCTAGTGTTGGAGTCGGTGTTGGCGCTAGTGTTGGAGTTGGTGTTGGCGCTAGTGTTGGAGTTGGTGTTGGCGCTAGTG
>JAPMTR010000061.1 GCA_026552975.1 Candidatus Methanoperedens sp. | reverse complement strand
ACTTAAGAGAAAAAGAACTTTTTCCAAAAAGAAGGCCAATCCGGGCGATTCATCCCCGACCTAAAGGTCGGAGATTTCTCGCTCGGAGATTATGTTAATGAATCTTTGATAGTATAGTTACGGACTTTAGTTATTGGACAACTTATTTGTCCGTAACTATATGGCGAAGGCAGGATTTGTCCAATTATTAATGCCTTCGACTAGTATACTGATAACTTTTCAATGAATCTTTGATAATATACTGATAACTTTTCAATGAATCTTTGATAGTATACTGATAACTTTTTAAAATAGATGTATATATTGTATAGTATGGACATAGAAAAGATAAAACGCATAATCCGTGAGCAGAGGGTGGAACTCAAAGAGATATTGGGCAGCGGGCAGATGATCAAGCGGGAAATACCGATCGAAGGTCTTAAAACCAGCCTGAGCGCACCGAATATCCTGGCGATAATCGGAGTTCGGCGCTGCGGGAAATCAACCTTTTCCGCTATGCTTGGAGGGGATAGGAATTATGGTTATCTCAATTTTGACGACGAACGCCTGCTTGGCATGGCGACTGGTGATCTTAACCAGGTGTTGCAGGCATTCTACGAATTATACGGTAATGATCTGGACTTCCTGATCCTTGATGAGATACAGAACGTGCCGGGTTGGGAACTTTTTGCCAACAGGCTTCGCAGGACGAAAAGGGTGATTCTCACTGGAAGCAATGCCAACCTTCTTTCCGGGGAACTTGCCACCCATCTTACGGGACGACATGTGGCCTTTACAATGTATCCTTTTTCGTTCAAAGAATTCCTCAAGGTCCGGGGCATCGATGCTGATCTCTATTCCACAAAAAGCATTGCAGAGATACGCAATGCCCTGCAAGAGTACATCAAGATCGGGGGTTTTCCTGAAGCCGATATTCTTGGAAGGGGGATCGTGTCCGGCATATACGGCGACATCGTGCACAAGGATATTGTGCTGCGTCACCGGGTTCGCAACGTAGGTGCCCTTTCCGAGATGGCAAACCATCTTGTTTCCATGTTCTCGCGGGAATTCACATATAAGGCATTGATGAGGATATCGGGGATAAAAAGCATAAACACGGTCAGGAATTATATGGGATATCTTGAATCGTCGTACCTGATATTCTCGTTAAAGCGTTTTTCGTTTAAATTAAAGGAGCAGTCTATGGCTCCACGAAAAGTGTACTGTGTGGACACAGGGATAATCAATTCTGCGGCATTCAAATTCTCGGAGGACCGGGGACGGATGATGGAAAACATCGTTGCAGTAGAATTGTTGCGCAGGATCTCGTACTTCGGCAACGGCGAGATCTTCTACTGGAAAGACCACCAGAACCGGGAAGTGGATTTTGTCGTCAAGTCAGGCAATCCGGGGGGGTCCCTGATACAGGTCACATACGCTTCAACGCGTGAGGGCATAGAAGAAAGGGAGATAAAAAATCTTGTCCGGGCGTCAGGCGAACTGGGATGCTCTGATCTTTTGCTCATAACGTGGGATTACGAGGGCGAAGAGGTGGTGGACGGAAAAAAGATAAAAATAATTCCGCTTTGGAAGTGGCTTCTGGAATAATCATATCAAGGCCAAGGGCGATAAGGGACGTAACAAAAGCCTGTGCTGCATTAACCCGAACCTGTGCAACACGCGGCAGGGTGAATAGGATGGTATGGGAATACTACAGGCAGGGTGAATAGGATGGTGTGGGAATACTACAGAACTGTGAGAAGGGTGGTTGACGGGGATGCGATTGATGCTCTCCCTTTCGCAAAGAATTTTGCAACTTCTGCGAAAGGAGGCATACATAAAACGCAGGTTGCGAAGTAGTTTTCATCTGCGTTTTAGTATCTAGACGTGGACCTTGGGTTTTTACATGGTGGGGAGAAGCAGGCTGCAAAAACAAAAGATGCCGGAAGCCGTAAATAGAAAAGTAAAGAACATATCTGCAAAAACAAGCGTCGTTGGCTCCAATAAACCCCTTTAGATAATTTTATAACGATAATATTCATATATGGTATCATATGGCTAAAATTGCCTACCTAAGTCCGCAGGAGCAGTTTATGTTCAATGCAATGCGTTCTGGGGAGATCGTTGATGCCGAAGAATTGCCAGATACATTTCCTGAGATCAAATCAGCCCGAATCAACAAGATCCTCTCAAGCCTTTCGTCCAAGGGCTACATCTACCGCCTGAAAAAAGGAAAATATCTCGTTCAAGCAGAAGCATCAGATGGAGTCGTGGTAGAAGATCCCTACAAAACGGCACTCGCGATATTCAGCGGATACATCGGTTTTTCGTCCGCCCTTCGCGTCTATGATATGCTGGACTACGAGCCATTCACGGTATTCGTGGTGACCAACGGGCGGTCCGGCATACGAAAGATCGGGCAATACGAATTTCGGGCAGTGGCAATGGGAAAAAGAGCGTCCGGGATGACCAACCGCAATGGGCTTTATGTATCAACGGTGGCAAAGACATTCTTTGATTGCTTTTATCGCCCGCAGTACGGCGGCGGATATTCGGCGATAACGAAGGGGCTGGCCGAGGCAAAAATCGATTGGGACGAATTCATCTCTTATTTCGATTCTGAGTCCGGTTCCCTATGCCAGCGGACTGGCTATGTGCTGGAGATGATGAAAGTGACCGGCACGGTGCCGGACAGCGCCCTGGAATATTTCAGAAAGCGCGTGAAAAACAATACCCGGCTTCTGCCTTCTGGAAAGGCGAGCGGAAAATATTCGTCAAAATGGAAGGTTATGGACAATTTGGGAGAGAAAAACATAATGTCGTGGTGGCACCATGGCTGATCTGGAAACCTTGCGAAGGTTATCGGCCAAGACCGGTCTTGGCCTGAAGTACCTCTCCAAGGATGAACGTGTTTCCATTGCCCTGGAGCAGCTTCGGGAAATATTTCCAGATGTAGTTTTAAAAGGCGGAACGGCGCTGAACCGTGTCTACCTTGCCAAATCGGGAACGAGCCGCTTTTCAGAGGACATCGACCTTGACTTTTTGTCTGATGCCGGGCTGAACGAAAAGATCTCCAGCATCCGGGAAAGGATGCCGATGCTAAAGGGTTTTGATATAGATGGGCCGCGCCAGCTTCATCGAACACTGCGCTTTGACTGCGGGTATGTGAACGAGTTTGGAGAAAAAGACCGGATTCGGATAGAGTTTTACCTGACACAGACAAAATTCGTGAGTGCGGAGGATGTGCTTGTCAAGTCGCCTTTCATTGAAACGCATCCCGCCATATTCCGCGTATATTCTCTTGAAGATCTGGTTGCGAGGAAGTTTGCCGCACTCTACTCCCGCACCGAAGGAAAGGATTTTTACGACCTTTTTCACGCCCTGGATCTGCCGATGGAGAAAAACCATCTGGCTGCAGCGCTGGGGATGATGTTGGGGTTCTACCGGATCGGAACCAAGAATTTTGTCGAAGAGCTGATTTTCAAGTTGCACGATGCCGGCAGGAATGCACAATACATCGGGAATTCCACCAACCATTTCATACCTAGAAGCTTGCGCCCGGAATGGAGGATATTCATAGAAAGCCTTGCGGCAAAGATACGGCGCGCTATCGGAGATTTTAAGTAAAGAAGGAATATGAACGCAAGCAAGGAGCGGCAGGATTATGCATGCTGTTCGTTTCTCAAGTCACCCGACAAGTCACCCAACAAGTCACCCGACAAGTCACCGGACAAGTCACCCCTCAAGTCACCCCTCAAGTCACCCCTCAAGTCACCCCTCAAGTCACCCCTCAAGTCACCGGACAAGTCACCCAACAAGTCGAAATGATGGATCGGGGTGCAGCCATAGTACAATACTGCGAAGAACCAAGATCACTTAAGGATATCATGGCATTTTTAAAACTGAGCCACAGGGAGAATTTCATGGAAAAGTGTTATATCCTCTTTTAGGTGTTTGTTATACAGTAACAGAATGTTCGATTTTTACCTCTTTCTGTTATTCCATAACAAAAAATTAGAGTTATATATGTATAGGCTTTGGGACAGAATTATCCCACCTTCACTTTTACAGTAAAAATGTTGTGGAGCAATCCGATAGAGAATATCGCCATCTCTCGCCTGTCATCCCTTTT
>JAPMTR010000096.1 GCA_026552975.1 Candidatus Methanoperedens sp. | reverse complement strand
GGGTGAATTGTTGCAGTAGCAGCGGTTCAGGAGAACGATAAAACATGAAACTTGAAATCGAATCGGATAACAGCCACATCCTGGGGCTGGCAGCAAAGACCTTTGAAATACTTTCCCAGTGCAAGGGCTATCCACAAGGAAAAGGATGCCATGACTGCAAGTATGGATACTGCAAGAATCCCGATACAGAACCTGATATGGGATGCAGGATCGAGGATGTCGAAGAAGCTATCGCAAAGTTTTCTTTCTGAGGTGAAAGCATGAGCTACAAGTTCCCTGTTCCAGATATGTCCAGCATCCAGCCAAGACCCGCTGATCTGGTTTTCCCTGACCGGATCCCTAAGATGAAGGCGCGCGTGTGCATGACCTGCAGCGGTAAAGTCGAAGGATTTGGCAGCGAGCTTTCCCAGAAGGAGTTCCTGATTTCCGGGATGTGCCAGAAATGCCAGGATGGAATCTTCGGCGCGAGTGAAGACGATTCCGAAGAGATCTGCATGGTTGCCTTTGGTTAGCCGCTGCATCGGCTCTTTTTTTTGTTGCCTGTCCGTTTTTAATGGTTGCATCAGCATACACGAATGGCTGGTACGCTGCACGGTGACCGTGCGCCTATTGCGCACGGACGGCGCGTGCTGCGGCACGGGCGCGCACCTAAAGGTGCGGACGTGGAACTGTTCTGTCAATAGTTCATCTTTTGTTATTATGGCGTATCTCGCCAACGTTTCACGAATTTAACCTGACCATATTCCGGTGTTTTATTTATATTTACACTGCTCCTGATGTTCGCACAAGTTTTTCAGCCCCTTAAACGATTTTTATCAAAAATAACTTATACAATATTCAAATTATCCCATGTAAATGATCTGTTCAAAATTTTCAGGATTTTTACAGCTCTTAAGACGATTTTACAGGATTATGATCACCTGACCGATCATAAAAAAAAATCCCCCCATATACAGAACATTTTCGCAGGAAAATGATATAGTCGTCCTGCGCACCCAACTTCTGTGAGCAATAGAGTTATCGATTTGTCATCATTATCTTTGTGTTTGATAAAACCAGGATAGCGGTATTGCAGTTGTATATGGGCAATTCTTTGAGTTTTGGAAATTCAACTTCTCATTCGTTTCTTTTCATATTATCCGGGAAGTTCCGTGTCAAGAAGTCCATGCAAGCAATGCTCACAAGATCACTAACTGAACCAAATTGTTTGGTGTCATTGACGACGGATTCCAACTTGGCTTTTAGCCATGGACTGACTGTGGCGCACACAGTAGCTTTGTTACGGATCTCAGTTGTTTCGGATATGCTTTTTGTTTCTTTAATTTGTTTCATAGTTTACCTCCGGTTTAATGGGTATTATTGTTATTGTTATACAAAGATATAACCTTTGTGCTTCTATTGTAATATAAATAACGCAGATGAATGAAAAACTATATCAGATTTAATTAACTATATGATATTTATACATTACTATTGTAATTCAAACGGGCAAATAGAACAGAAGTTTAGCAATATGTATACTACATAACGAAGAGAGCTATCTTTATCGCACCATAACCATATGAAAAGCAAGGTATAATCAACGAACGGATATATTAAAATGCCAGTATTAAGTATAATTGCATGCGGTATGCTTGAAGATGAACTCGCACATGTTCTCTCAGGCGATAGAGAGCTTGCTCAGTTGATACTGGTAGAGAACAGCGAACATTTCGGGCTGCAACGAAAGCTAAAATCCCTGGGTTGCCTTTCCGCACTTATTCCACTGGATAGAGTTCCGGAAATCCTGGTACGGGAACATAAACAATCCCATCCGGCAATCCTAAAATCCCTAAGCAGGGTTCATTTTATCCAAAAAGTCCTCCACAAACTGGAAAACCAGCATAAACCAAAAGTAACAGTTGTCGCCAATATGTTGAGACGAGGATTACATGCTGATGTTGAAATGGTAAGAGTAGAAGTTTACAAGAAAATCATGGAAATGTCCCGGTTTTCAGACAGGATCCTAATTTTCTATGGAACATGTGGTCATTCGCTTTCGAACCTGAAAAAGGATTTTGAAAGTCTTGGCATCCAGCTTTTTTTCCTGAAAGACGATAAAGGTGAGACTGTTGAGGACTGCATCAGCGCAGCGCTTGGCGGGAACGATGTCTATGCCAGAACCATGGTCAATGGCGAGAATGCAGGTACTTTTTACCTTACTCCGAAGTGGGCTTCAAACTGGGAGGAGAAACAAAATGATGATGCGATTCTGTCATTGGAGTCTGATATAAAGTTTCTGAAGCTGTACGGAAGGGCTGCAAAGATCAATACAGGGCTTTCGTATGAGCCTGATTTTGATAAAAATGTAAGGGATTTTGCGCGATTTTTCAATTTGGAGATCGTGGAACTTCAGGGCAGTAAAACTATAGCAGAGGTAAGTTATCAGAACGCTAAAAAGTTTCCTTGAAAATATGAGAGGTCATTTTATTTATTTTTCCATCCTATTTTTCATGAACGCCCAATAATAATCGTGCCTTAAAAATCAAAAGCTTTGCCCCAGCTATCGTCTTTCTATAGAAAGGTATATTCGAGTAACGTTCCTACCTCAACCAGACCGGAGGGATGTCGAATGTCCAAGCAGGAACAGAACAAAGTGCCCCATGAGGCACAAATGAAAGATACTAAATCACCACCAATCGCAGTTATTGGACTTCCAGTACTGCGTGATCGTACTGGAAAGACCGTTCGTAAGCCAGGGAAGATAGTAAATTTTAAACGGAAGTTGCAACTTCGAAAAGATTACAAAGAACCTGAAAAGCATGAATTCGATTTCTGGACAGATGAGGAGGATGCCGTTCTGAAAAAGGCATACCCTCTTCAAAACGCTGAAGAGATTCAGAAACTGTTTCCAAACAGAACAATGTTTGCGATATCAAAACGCGCCCGTCATTACAATCTGAAAAAGTCCCCTGAGGTTTATTCTGAAATCCAGTCAATGAACTCCTCAAAACTTGGACTTGACCCTGTCTTAGCTTGTTGATCGCAGATTCAAAGACCTGCGGATCGCTGCGATAGGCGCGTCGTGCATCTACGATAACTTCCATGGTTCTGGGATTCATGCTTTCACCTCTGCCTGGCAGACTATGATCCGCTTATTCACTGCATCATACTCGATTTCAATAGGCAGCATATGCTGCCAGTGAAATGCTTTTTCTATTACTGATTTATCGAAATACAGGTAGTAGGAACCCTGGGGAGAACATTGGAGGTTCTTTTTATATTTCATAAAATCACCGGGTTTTTGTACGTAATTTACTTTAATATAGTTAACTATTAAAACGGTTTTATGTACGTACTAAGATACGCTTTAATCAACGGAAAAGCTTATATATCAAGGAAAATATTATTGGATTAATGCCAGAAGTACCAGGACGAAAGGAAATCAGGAAAGAGGTACGCTTTGACGGCTACACAGAAAAACTCGTAGACGCACTGATGGGCACAGGTGATTTCGCCAATTCGTCTGATCTTATACGAATTGCGATACAGACCCTGTACACAAAGTATGAGGCAGAACTGATCCCCGCGGATTTGCATTCTATAACAAAGAGAGTGATCTCAAGATCTGTTGCAAGAGCAAAAGATCAGAAAGTAATAACAGTCTCCAGAAGAAGAAAACAAAATCCTGTTGAGGAAGCTGCTGAAGGATCTATTGAAGAACCGGTGCAAAAAACGGAGAAAGAAGACGTGAATCTTGAAGAAAAAAAAGATGAAAAAATCGTATCAGGTGAATAAAAAATGTACGACTTGACTGAGTGTCCATTATGCAATAAACAGTATATCCGAGAAACCACCATTACCGAATATAACGATAATGGAGAATGCTCCTTGAGTTTAAAGATCGCACGACTCTTGAAGATAATAAAGAGGAAAGAATCGTTGGGTGAATAAGGATGTATAGCATTACAGATTGTCCATTATGCAATAAACAGTATATCCGGGAAACTAACATTACCGAATATAACGACAATGGAGAACTCTACTATGACGTTACAGATGGAAATTGGTGTCTTCCAGAGGATATTTGCAATCAGATACTCCAACAAAAAGACAAAGTCTTGAAAGATGGCATGAGTCTCAGAGAATTGTGTATAAGATTAATGCAGTTTTTTGATCTTACAAGAAGCACAGCATGCAAATACACAAACTGGTTGATAAATACAGTACCGGTTTATCTTCCTGACAAAAAGCACATAAGATTGATACCAACCTGATTAGGGATTTAAACTAATCGCATGAGTCCCTCCCGGGGCTTCCTGATTCTACATCTAAAAGCCTTCTTTGGACAACGCAATTCTGAAAAGTATATACTTCAGATATTTGAAGAGGGCCAGAATGATGTACAATGATTTTTGGATAAATTGTTAGCTGACAGTTATCTCAACATGGCGAGTGGTTAAAATTAGTTAATGCCAAGAAGAAAAACACCAATAATATCTTCCACCACAGACTATATATCAAAGTTATAACTATAATAATCATACATTCCTTTAACCGAGAAATGTATAGGTATTTTCAAGTAAGATACTATTTAAAGCAGACAAAAGGTGGTAATTGTGGCAGAGAATATACTGGCAAATAATATTTTAAGAATATGCTCACTGGGAATTGTGGTTGAATTCATAATGCTGGCATTTTTAATAGTAGGTATAATAATCGGTGGAACAATATTAATGAGCTCGATTCTATATTGATGTATTGCTTTTATAAAAATTGGAAATGGGTTTAGTTTTGAGTGTCAGTGCTAAAATAGATATGCTCATAGTTACAACACTGATAACAGATTATGTTAACCCGAAGAGTCCAGCATGAACTGGAATTGTTAAAAAGACACATTACAATTTTAAAAAAGGTAATGGACAGCGGACCTATCGGAATAATGAAATTATCACTTGAAACAGGCATTCCGGATCACCTTGTGAGATATTCATTCAGGGTTCTTGAACAGCAGGGTATAATAGCCCCTTCCACGCAGGGCGCTGTAGCTTCAAAATCAGCCAATGAAGCCTATTCTGAGCTAAAAATAGAGATCGAAAAGATAGCGCAGACTCTTGAGGATGTCAAAAGGATCGGATTCGAATAATGACCGGGAACATTGGAGACCAAAAATTCGAGTTCCTGTATCATATAGCAGATGCAAAGTTCAAAGCCTATGGTAAAACCCTGAAAGAGGCTTACGAGAATGCTGCTACCGCCATGTTCAATGTAATGATAGATACTTCTGGACTGTCAATGAGTGAATCAAGGGATGTAGAGGTAAGGTCACCTGATATTCAAGGACTCCTGGTTGAGTGGCTCTCTGAATTATTGTATCTATTTGAAGTTGACGGAATCATTTTCTCTGAATTCAAGATCAATTCGATCGAAAAAGAAGAAGATGGTTTTTTATTGAAAGGTAAGGCATCAGGCGAACCTATCGATCTGTTGCGCCACCATTTTGATACGCAGGTTAAAGCTGTGACTTTCCATGATCTGGAGGTCGAGTGTGATAAGACCGGGAGATTTTGTGTCCAGATCGTAGTGGATACCTGAAATTGCGCCAAACTTATTAACTTCACAGGGCATATTATTGAATAAGGAATTGAAGGAACAAAAATGGAAAAAGAAAAAACAATAGATGCACAACGCCTTCTTACAAAAGTAAATGAGAATACATGGGATATTCCCGTCACTTACAAGCATGGAATGAGAGTTCCCGGGCGTGTGTTCGTTTCAGAGAAACTGCTGGAAGGACTTGAACGTGAGACACTTGAGCAGATATCAAATGTTTCGACCCTTCCTGGAATACAGAAATATGCAATGGCAATGCCTGATGCCCATTCAGGCTACGGATTTCCCATAGGCGGAGTTGCTGCTTTTGACAGGGATACTGGAATAATAAGCCCTGGCGGGGTTGGATATGATATCAATTGCGGTGTAAGGATAATCAGAACAAACCTCACGGTAGATGAAGTGCGCCCGGGAATGAAAGATTTGGTGGATCTTCTTTTCCATGAAATTCCATCCGGAGTTGGCTCAAAAAGCAAACTTCGCGCTTCGGATAGCGAATTGACCGATGCTTTCCTGCACGGAGCCAAATGGGCGGTTGATAGCGGATATGGAGTAAAGGAAGATCTTGAACATTGCGAGGAAAATGGTTACATGAAGGTCGCAGATCCATCAAAGATCGGGGAAAAAGCGCGAAAACGTGGTAAACCACAGTTCGGAACACTTGGCAGCGGAAACCATTTCCTGGAAGTGCAATATGTGGATGAAATATTTGACTCTGAAGTTGCAAAAGTGTTCGGTCTTGAAAAAGGACAGGTCACTATAATGATCCACTGCGGCTCGCGCGGCGCAGGTCATCAGATATGTGATGATTATCTCAAGATCCTTGATAGGGCGACCCGAAAATACGGTATCGAGCTTCCTGACAGGCAGCTTGCATGCGCTCCTGCGGAGTCAGAAGAAGGCCAGGATTATTATAAAGCAATGGCCTCAGGCGCAAATTATGCCTGGGCGAACAGGCAGGTCATCACACACTGGGTACGTGAGACCTTTTCACGCTTTTTCAAACGCGACATGGATGATCTTGGAATGGATCTCATATATGATGTGGCGCATAATGTGGCAAAACTGGAAGAGCATACCATCGATGGGGCAAAAAAGATGGTCTATGTCCATCGAAAAGGGGCAACACGCGCATTCCCGCCAGGTCATCGGGATGTTCCTTCAGATTACAGGAATGTGGGGCAGCCCGTCTTGATTCCAGGGAGCATGGGCACCCCGTCATTCGTTCTTCACGGCACACAGAAAGCCATGGAACTCACCTTCGGGAGCGCATGCCATGGCGCAGGCAGGGTATCAAGCCGTGCGGCAGCAAAGAGGGAATTCGACGGTGAAATCATACAAAAAGAGTTAGCAGCAAGAGGGATATCTGTCAGGGCGACGCATCCTTCTGTGATCGCAGAAGAAGCTCCAGGCGTATATAAGGCAAGCGAAGATGTGGTTGATGTGGTCCATCAGCTCGGGATCGCAAGAAAAGTCGTAAAGCTCATGCCTCTGGGTGTGGCGAAAGGTTAGAACAAAAATTTCAAAGAATCCCTGAGGATACTTTAATAAATGATGAGGTAATTAAAATGCAGTGCAGAGGATAATAAATATGGTGGAAGATATCGGTAAGATCATTAATAATGGATTTGGAACATTTACGAAAAACCTGAACATCTCAGTTCCTTTTATACTAAATGTAATTGTTTCTATCATAATTGCTGGAATAATAGGATTTTTTGGATTGTTGATTGTTTTTGGTTCATCTCTATCCAGCCTTGAAAGTGTAAATACCCCTGAGGCATTATCTCTGGTACTTCTTCCACTTATAATGCAGCATATTATCGAGATCGTGATCCTTATATCAATAGTCTTTGTTCTTATCTTTTTTATTCAGGCATATTTCACCGCAGGAGCTATCGGTATGGCAATAGAAGCTACAGGATCCGGAAGATCCAGTCTTTCCACAATGAACAATGCAGGAAGGAAGAACCTTTTGAATATGTTCCTTGCTGAGATACTCTTCAGTTTGATCTCCCTTGCAGGAATAGTTTTCATAGTTCCCGGGGCAATGAAGATAGATTTTTCCCAGATCATGGATTCAAAAAGTCCAGAGGGCGCTGCGCTGTTCATTGCCGGTCTGATTTTGTGGGTTCTATACATTATTGTACTTAGCATAGTGCTCGTGATCTTCAGGTATGCACTTGTAGCGGAAAATCTGGGACCGATAGAAAGTATTACTGCATCATTTGAATTTTTCAAAAAGCATAAGGGTGATGTGATCCTTTTATTTGTATTTCTCATTGCCATAAGCTTTGTCTTCTTTATCATCGACCAGATCATGGGAGTTCTCCCTATCATTAGTATCCTGTGGTCGATCATTAGTTTCCTTATATCCATAATTGTTATTCCACCCCTCACTACCATCTGGTGGGTGCGCCTGTATATGATAAGGACTGATAAGAAAATATATTTTGATGATCTTCTCGCTCATCCAAATGATCTTGAGGCCTCAAGAATCCAATAGTCTTTAGATATCAATTGATGAAGAGCCAAGATTTGATCGAAATATCAAATCTTATCAAGAAAAGATCCTATTCGTGAAAGCGCTTCAACGAGCTGCTCACGAGATGTGGCATAAGAACACCTAAGATGACCTGCGCCGCATTCCCCGAATACATCTCCCGGAACCACTGCCACCTTTTCAGTTTTCAGGAGCCTTTCCGCAAATTCCTCTGATGTTAGCCCTGTGCTCTTAATGCTCGGGAATGCATAAAAAGCTCCGAGAGGTTCAAAACAATCAAGGCCAAGATTATTGAATCCATTTACGACCATCCGCCGTCTGCGGTCATATTCTTTTACCATCTTTTCCATTTCAGCATTGCCATTCTTGATGGCTTCGATAGCACCCATCTGGGCGGTTATCGGAGCGCACAACATGGAATACTGGTGGATCTTTGTCATAGCTCCTATGAGTTCCTCGCTTCCAGTTGCAAATCCGATGCGCAGACCAGTCATTGCATGAGATTTGGAAAGGCCGTTCAATATTATACTTCTGTCCTTCATTCCAGATATTGATGAAAAACATGTATGTGCACCTTCATAGGTCAATTTGCCATACACTTCATCAGAAATTACAACAAGATCATTTTCATTTACCACATCAGCGATCTCTTCCAGGTCTTTTTGTCTCATGATAGCACCTGTAGGATTGTTGGGGTAACTGAGGACCAGAGCCTTTGTCTTCCTGGTTATACTTTTTTGTATCTGTTCACATGTGACCCTGAATTCATTCTCCCTGAAAGTAGGTACAGGAACAGGTTTCCCGCCAGCCATGGAAACACTTGGTTTATATGAGACATAACAGGGTTCAGGTATGATCACCTCATCACAGGGATTTATGACCGCTCTGAAAGCAAGATCTGCCGCTTCACTGACACCTGTCGTCACAAGTACCTGGTTTTTTGGGTCATAATCCACTTTATAGTCATTCTTAAAGGATTTCGATATCCATTCCCTTAATTCGAGAAGACCAAGATTAGAGGTATAGGTAGTGAATCCTTTCTCCAGTGAGTAGATGCACGCCTCCCTTATGTGCCAGGGAGTTACAAAATCCGGCTCACCTACCCCCAATGAAATAACGCCTTCCATCTCAAGAACAAGGTCAAAGAATTTGCGTATCCCTGAAGGAGGAATATTCTTTACCGTTGTCGCTACGAATTTTCCTGACATAGATACTCACTAGGGAGATATAGCAAGGCGTTCAGAGTGTTCTTTCTCAAACAGGATGTCCCCGTCCTGTTTATATGTGCGAAGGACAAAATGAGTTACAGTACCCTGAACCTGTTCAAGGGTTGCTATTTTTTCAGCAACAAAAAACGCCACATCCTTCATGGATTTACCCCTGACAGTCAATGAAAGGTCATGACCTCCAGAAATGAGGCGGACAGATACGACTTCAGGGAATTTCGCGATCCTCTCTGCGATGGCATCATACCCTGTCCTTGAGCGCAAAACGACTTTTAGCTCGATGATCGCATATACATATTCTTCACCTGCTTTTTCCCAGTCGATCACAGTCTTATATTTACGGATGATCCCTTTATTCTCCATTTCCTTGATCTTTGAGGCGACCTGTGCTTCCGTGAGCCCTGTCATGGTTGCGATATCTTTGTGGGGGATTTTTGGATTACTTTCAATTATTTCGAGTATTTCTTTCATGGTCTTGCCTCGGCTTTTTCTATGTTCTGGGGGTTAATAGGTTTTGTGTTTGGGAAAAGATATTTGGGGGAAATAGGAGAGAAAAGTTTGGGCTTAAAAAGGACTCATATCTCTATGAATATTAACTAGAATTTTGAAGCAGAATGCATTGAAAATCATATAAAAAATAGGAAATATCCCTCGAAATGAATTATATCTTTTTATTTCTGTTCTGGAACAAGAAAACCATTCCAATAACTGCTGCAATTGGGAGAGCTATTGTTGGAAATTCAGGGATAGGGACAGGTTCAGGATCTGAAGTTATACAATCGTCATCGTCAGTATCATCATATCTTCCATTATTATTTTCATCACATCTACCTTCGTCGCCTTCATCGATTTTATCCTCAGCATCGTCTGTTGCATCATCAATCTGTCCATTCTCATCTGTTTTTTTATAATGAACATCTATATGGCCATCGTGATCTAAAGTATGATCAATTCTCACATTTTTTTCTTTTCCAACATTGTCACCATGTTTATCCTTAACATCCAGTTTCTTTGCAATGGCCACCCCGGTAAATAAACACGTTATTATTACTAATATAAGAAATATCCTAATTATCTTATTCATTTCTCTACAACTCCTATCCGATTATACAACTTTTCCTATTGGACAAAATGATATACTATATCTAAGAGGTATTAAAACTACACATAATTATCGTCACATAAATATTAATATAATAATAGTCATAATGATGTATATATAATCGATATCAATAACGACTATCTTTGTATGAATTGAGCAAAGAAGGACAATTATATTTCAATTTTCATCCCTTTACTCCTGGCCTTTGTAATAAATACCTGTCCCTTTCCCCCAAGAAATTCCTTCGCGACTTTTCGGAGATTTCTGGCATCATCACCAAAAGCATACACAGTCGGTCCAAATGAACTCATACCTGCCCCGTAAGCACCACCTATTCGCAAATCCTGCATCAACTCTTTCGAATGAGGCTGGAGTTCAACCTCCCGTTTTTTAAAACTTAATTCCTGGATCGCATTGATGCTTTTTCCGAATGTGATAATATCTTCTTCTACCAGTGATGGAAGAAGCTGCATCAGGATCACATGGGATAACTTTTCAACTTCATGTAGCGGTACAGGACATACTTTCTGGAATATATTCACTTCATTCATCTTGGATGCGCCTTTTTGTTCGGGGACTGCCACCACAATATCCCAATCAGGAAAATCCTTTCTTAAAAGAACGGGCGCAGGAGGGAGTTTGCTTGCAGCAGAGGGAAGAAATGCCTTTTTCTCGCTGAACTTGTGTCCGCCATCCAGGATGAAGCCGCCGTTTTCAAAAGCTGCAACTCCTATTCCGCTTGTTCCGCCTCTCCCCACTTTCACTGCTACTTCGGTTATACTTAATCCAAGATCATATAATTTATTTACCGCCATTCCTGCAGCAAGCGCTGCCTGCGTACCTGAACCAAGGCCGATATGCGATGGAAAATCTTTTTCTATTGAGATCTGAATTCCCTCTCCAACAGGAAGAAGGGCTCTTGCGCTTTTCTCAATTCTCTCAATATGCTCGCTTTTCCCGGTTATTTCAATAATATCAGACCTTCTGGCGCTGATCTTGATGACAGGTTCATCAAGAGACAGGCCGATGCTGCCGTCAACGCGTCCAATGCTTGCGTTCATATCAATAAGCGCAAGATGAAGACGGGAGGGGGTTGTGATCGTTAGCATTTTTATATTAAACCTCAAAACGAGAGTGAATAAAATGAGAACACAGATTTTAAATATCTGTGAAAATCCGAACGATCTGGGTCAATCGTTGCGCCAGTTGACATTGTGATACCCCCCCGTTTTTAATACTTACGCTCGATCATGTAATCTGCAAGTCTTGTGAGTGTCAACTTCGCTTCAGAGTCGGGAAGAACCGACAATGCAGCCTTTCCCTGGTCAACGAATGATATTGCTTTGTTCATTGCATAGTCTATCGACCCCGATTCTTTAAGTGTGGTAAGTGCCGCGTTGATTTCGCTTCGAGTAGCATTACTCTTGCCAAGCGCGTCAATGCTCACTCCCTTAGATAGGGCATCTATAATTATTAATGTACGTTTCCCTTCAACTATATCCCCGCCCTGAGCTTTTCCAAGTATTTCCTCAGGCGTGATAAGGTCAATAACATCATCGTATATCTGGAATCCAATTCCTGTGAAACGCCCAAAATCCCATAATGCCCTTGCGTTATCGTTGTTTGAACCTGACAATGAAGCTCCCATTTTAAGTGCAGCCGCGAATAGAACAGCGGTCTTTTTCTCGACCATTCGCATGTACTCATCCTCGGTAACATCTTTGCGGGTTGCGAAATTCATGTCCATCCACTGTCCTTCACAAATGTCAGTACAGGTCTTTGAAAGAAGCTCAAGACTTTCCACAAGTCTTTGGGGATCACTTTTTGTGCATGAAAGTATCTCAAAAGCCTTTGAATACATAGCATCTCCGGCAATGATCGCTCTTGGCACACCCCATTTTTTATGGACGGTGGTAAGACCACGTCTTAGGTCCGCTTCATCCATGATGTCATCATGGATCAGGGTGAAATTATGTACAAGCTCGACAGCAACTGCTGCAGGAAGAACGGTTTCAGGTTTTCCACCCACCGCTTCTGCTGCGAGCAACAACGCTGATGGACGTAGTCTCTTTCCTCCACCATCAAGAAGATGTCTCATCGCCCTGTATAATTCCTCGGGAGGAGTAATTGGAAGAAATTTGGGGATAGCTTCATCCACCAATTTTGCTTTTTTCTGTAGAATGTCTTCTATCATTGATATTATACCTCTAAGAGAAAAATATTATTTGTGGGACACTTCATATAACCATTTCCTCTCCATTCCTCATGATATGGACTGTATCTCCAAAATGGTACCCTGCCTCCTCAGCAAGTTCCACATAGTGTGAATGCATGACCATGTTCCCATGGGATGGGATGACCTGATCCGGATTTACAAGACGCAGGAGTTCCCAGTGATCTTCTTTTGAAGCATGCCCTGATACGTGAACATTTTCATAAATACGGGCACCTGCTATCTTCAATTTAATCTCAAGCGCATGCCTGTTGGCCATTGTCATGGGGCTGGGAATGGTGTTAGCTGAAAAAATAACCTTATCTCCGGGTTCGATCCTGAACTGGGTTTCCCCATTTGCGATGCGTGTAAGTATCGCATTGGGTTCACCCTGGTGACCGGTTACGATGGGCAGATAGTTCTTTTTTCCTTCCTGTGCTATTCTCTTAAGGAATTTATCTACTGAATTCCTGTTGCCATAAATTTCAAGATTCTTTGGGAACTTAATATAGCCCATCTTTTGCGCAATTGAAAGATAGCGTTCCATCGATCTTCCCAGTAACACGGGTATCCTGTCCATTTCTTGCGCAGCCTGGATAATAGCGTTTATGCGGGCCACATGCGATGAAAAAGTAGTAATTATCACTCCGGATTCTGTTTCTTCAGTGCCAAGAAGTACATCCCGGACAAGATCTTTTGCTATATTTTCAGAAGGAGTTTTTCCAGAGAGACCTGAATTCGTGCTCTCGGTTATCATTGCCCTGACTCCTTCTTTTCCCAGCTTCCTTAACCGGGCAAAATCAGGAGGTTCACCGATCGTAGGTGTCCTGTCAAGTTTAAAATCGCTTGCATACAACACGACACCATCTGGGGTATGGATCGCCGCAAAAGAAGCATCTACTATGCTATGCTGTATCCGTACAAATTCTATCTGGATATCGGGGGTAAGATCATATCGCCCTCCGATCTTTAAGGGGATCACTTCATTATTCACTTTGAATTTCTTTTCATCTGATATCTCATGCTTTACAAGCTCTGCTGTATATGGTGTTGCAATTATCGGTGCTTTATATCTATGGGCAAGTTTTGGTATTGCTCCGATATGGTCAAGATGACCATGAGTGCAAACTATTGCCTTTACACTTCCTCCTGCATCCTTCATTATAGTGTCATCAGGTATAGCTCCCATTTTGATAAGGTCCATGGAATGCATTTTGTCAATTTCCACATCTTCATGTATCTGAACCCTGTCAAGCTGAAGTCCCATATCAAGTACAATGATATCATTATCAATTCGTATACCGGTCATGTTGCGACCCATTTCATTATAGCCGCCGACCGCAATTATTCCTATTTCTGTCATTTAAATCATTCCGTAATTATTATTGAAATCATACATCAATTTATTATATTTTATTTATATTTTTTATATTATTAATTAATTCTATTTATTATATTTTAATGTTCTATTAGCAAATTTACCTGTCTCAAATCCCCTCTGCTCCAGATATTCCCTGGTTCTTCCATTTATAACTAATGCTGTGTTTCCGAGTTCCTCAATTGTCCTGCATCCGCATAAGAACATTGCTACCCTTAATTCTTCGATCATTAGGTTCAATCTGTCAACAACATCCTTTTGTCCTTTCAAGGCAGGGCCTACAAGTGGCAATGCAACCCCGCATAATGAGGAGCCAAGTGCGATGGATTTTGCCACATCCATACCTGAACGCACGCCGCCTGTGGCAATTACTGGAATAGATATAGTGGATTCGACTATACTTACAGCTGTGGGTATGCCCCAATTCCAGAATAATTTCCCAACATGCTCTGACAATATATCCCCGCGTTTTTGGGCACGATATGTTTCAACACCGGCCCAGCTTGTTCCGCCAAGCCCCCCCACATCGATAGCAGACGCGCCCGCATCACAAATCGCCCTTGCCTGGGAATGAGCGATCCCGGCCCCGGTCTCTTTTACGATCACAGGAACAGATAGTTCATCACAAACTTTTTTTATTGCTTCAAGGCATCCTGTTGCATCAACGTTCCCTTCAGGTTGTATAGCTTCCTGGAGGAAATTCAAATGAATCGCCATGGCATCTGCTCCGATCATCTCAACAGCCCTTTCTAATCCTTCAATACCGAATTCATTCAGCTGGGCAGCACCTACATTTCCATAAATGAACGCATTTGGCGCTTTATCCCTTACTATCCTGAAAGAATCCTCCATATTTGGATCCTCGATGGCTGCTCTTTGGCTTCCAACGCCGATCCCGATACCAAGTTCTTCTGCTGCTCCTGCAAGTGTTGCATTGACAGCTTTCGTATCAGGATGACCACCGGTCATTGATGCTATCAGTATGGGCGCATTCAAATTCTTGCCCAGGAATTCTGACTCAAGAAAGAGATTCTTTTTGTTAATTTCGGGAAGACAGTTATGAACAAGGTCTATATCGTCAAAACCTGACGCCCTTAGCCCCGTATAATTTTTATGTGCTTCAACGTCTTTTTCCACGCACAATAATAAATGTTCTATCTTCCTTTGCGACGTACTCATTTCATTTCCCTTATTAAACCCAAAATATATAACTCATTTGTTTGATATTAATGTACCGACATCTTCTCCATACAAAAATCTTGACACAATACCTTTTCGCGAGGCATTAAAGATCCGGGAATCGACACCTTTGCCTGCAAGTTCCAGTAATTCTGAAACTTTACCCCCCATCCCTCCCGTAACATCAATGGCTCCTGAACCCTTAATATTTTTCTTCAGATCAAGAAAATTTAAAGGTGTGATCTTCTTTATGACAGATCCTTTTTCATCAAGAACTCCATCGACGTCACTTCCCGCCCCGATCATTGAAGCTTTAAATGAAAGGGCAAGATAAGGGATTATCCGGTCTCCGGAAAGAACTGATGTGCCTGTTGCCCTGTCCATGACGACATCTCCATGAAGGACAGGAATGATGCCTTTTTCAAGCATTACTTTTATCTGTCCGAGATGGAAATCAATAATTTTTCCATTCTCAAGCAGGCATGCGCTCATTGGATGGACTGGCAGGGCATGGATGCCAGCATTATTCAAAGCCTCCACAACTCTTGAATTCAGGACTTTCACGGATGTGTGGGTAAGATATGCGCCCTGCGCGTCGAATCCATCTTTTAACTTATATTTCAAAGCCTGTGGGTGACCAAAAGAACCGGCTCCATGAACAAGTATGATCTGTGAATCAGAGTCTTTTCGAAAAGTTGCTATTTCAGTGGATATCCTGTTTATTTCAGCTTCCCTGGCTCTTGATATAGAGCCTTTTTCAGTAATTACGCTCCCTCCTGTCTTCAAAATAATCAGACTCATTCCTGCAATACACCTTCCTTTGTGAACGTTGTAATAATTGCTCTTCCCCCGGTCTTCTCAATAGCCAGCGCAACTACTTCCTGTGAATCGGTCAGAGCCACCATACATCCGCCGCCTCCTGCACCTGTAAGTTTTGCCCCGTATGCACCGGCGTTTCGTGATGCATAAACAAGTGCTGATAATTCCAGAGTGCAAACACCAAGAGCGTCAAGCAATCCATGGTTAATGTTCATAAGTTTCCCTAATTCATCATATTTTTTTTGAGCAACAATTACTTGACCATGTTTTGCGAATGACCCGATGGTCTTTATTATAGGATTTATGGAATCTGGATATGTTTCTTTGAGTAGAGCTACCTGTTTTACAAGATTTGCCGTTTTCTTTGGTGATGCACCTTTTCCGGTATTTCCGATCACTAACCCGCACTCAAGAAGGTCAAGCTTTTTGCGGGATGGTATTTCGATAACTCCTCCGAAGGTAGAAACGAATGTATCGGTAGGGCTTGCCGCCCCCTGCACTTCTTTTTCGATATCATGCGCCATTTGTGCTATTTTTTCCTTTTCATAACACATACCGCATTCTATATTTATAGCAGCAAGTGTTGCAACGGTTACAGCAGCTGATGAACCAAGTCCTGAACCCACCGGGATCTGGGAGGAAATTTCAACAGAAATTTCAGGTGTTCCCATTTTCTGGATGGCAGATGAAACATAAGGATGTATCTCAAAATCAAGGCCTGTTGTCCCGATGTCCGATGAAATAGACATTTTGGTTGAACTCTTTACCTTGACGCGCGTTCGAAGCTCCACAGCGCATGCGATCGCTGGTTCTCCATATACCACGGCATGCTCACCAAAGAGGTAGATTTTACCCGGGGCTGAGCAAACAGTTGTCAATAGAATTCTCCGGGTCTCACAAGGTGAAAGATAAATATAAGGATTGCCGATTGAATGAAAGGACTTCTTAAAATGTTTTCGTTAACATTTTTTTCTTTATAATATTCGTTTCGATGTCGTTTCTCCATCAAGTACATAAATTTCTCCCGAAAAATTACCCGGAAGAACTAACATGTTATTAGCGTTCAATCTGTCGTCGATCTGTTCCATTATCCGAATGTAGCTTCTCAGTTTCTTGATATCGAATCGCTTTAGAGCAAGTGCGATATTCTCAGCATTTTCATGATCTGCATCTTTTCTCAATCCGCTACAATGCATAACTTCTGCTCCATTATCGCCCATAAAAAATGGATAACATCGGCAGATCATGGGACGACAAGTGTATATGGTGCATCCGCCTTTTTTGTAAAAAACGCATGTCTCATCATCATTTCTTCTAAGTATCCATCCGATGACAAAGATCTTGTCATTATCTGAAAAACATGAATATATATCAGGTTGCACCACCTCATCCCAATTAAGTCCCGTTTCTTTCATGATAAACCTTATATCTCCTGGAAAAATCGAGATGGCATTCGATGGGCGCGATATCTCCTCAGTGATCTTGATATCAAAATTCCGGCAACAGCACCACCCGCATCGGATGCAAGAGAACCCGGAATTGACAATATCAGGGACTAGCGATGAAGAATGTATGTGTATCTGGTGTTCTATTTTTCTTCGGAGGGAGGTAATATTCATTATCAAACATCATGACGGTTGGGCTATTAAACTTTTTATCCGGCCATAGATCACGGAGTCTGGATCAAAGATAGAGCACGAGATAAACCACAGCCCAGACAATGATCACCAAAAACGCAACAATTAGAAATGTTGTCAACTGGCCATGTGCTTCATGGATCACACCTGCAAAACTTATTGCCTCTCGTTGTGAATCCTCAACTGAATATTTATCTCCGCTTTTCAGGCTCAAATAGATCGCGATCGCAGTTCCAGCAAGTAGTACCGATAACAGGATAAGTGAAGGGACCTGAGTCTGTGATATTTCAATTACCATTCTCATCCTCCATATCTAACATCCTGAATTTCGCTTCTTCTAAATCTCTGAACTGGCCTTTTTTCCAGCCCCAGTAAAGAAGAATGGGAAAGACCAGAAGAATGATCACGCTTGATATCAAGATAATAGTATAATCAACCGGATCAATTGAAGTCATTTTATCTGTCATCACATTTGAAAGCATGTTAAGACCTCCATTTTTCATCAAAAACGCCCGGGTCTGAGAAAGTTTTCTGGATATAATATATGGCTTTCCATCGGTCGTCCTCTGTGAGAACATATTTCCAGGGGGGCATATTCGTTGTTTCCACTCCTTCACTTACTTTCCAGAACCATTGTCCCTGGGTCTTAAAATCATTATTTGACTCAGTAAAGTTTGCTGGCTGCGGATCAATATAAATGGACGCCTGACCATCACCCTGCCCGTCAACGCCATGGCACTGGGCGCAGTACAGGTCATATATTTTCATCCCTTCGGTAAAATTAATATCGTCCTGTTTAACTGGCGATTGAATTTCTTTACTACCATAATCTTTTGCTTCACCGTCTGAAAAATCACCAGGAATAACTCTCACCACACCATTCACGAAGGTCTTTTCATAAGAGATTATCTTCCAGACCGCATCTTCAGTGAGTGAAAGTTTCCACGGGGGCATTGCTGTGCCCGGAACCCCTTCCATGACCCGCCAGAAATTATAATCAATACCCGGGAAATTTGATATTCTTTCATTAAGATTGGCCGGATGCTGATTCACATGCCTTGCATAAGGTCCCTGTCCGTTACCTGAGCCTCCATGGCATGACAGGCAGCGCTGGGAATAAAGAATTTTTCCTTCTTCTATAAGGTTAGCATATACTGTTCTTGATTCGTTGCTTGAATTTGAATTTTCTATGATATCATAATAGACATTCTTGCGCCCCAGATATAATTCAGTAACAAGAGGCTGGAAATCCTGTGTTTCAAGGTTCCTGTTACCAAGTCCTTCAATATAGGCTTTAAGGTCATTCAAATCCTGTTCTGACAGGTATGAGAAATTGGGCATTATTGAACCCGGACTGACAGATCGCGGGTTTTTGTGATGCATAATATCCCACAAAGGCGGCCTGGCACCTCCGATTTGCGCAAGGTCGGGTCCTGTTCTTTCAGTCCCGAAAAGATTAGGGCTGTCGTAGAAATAATCCCCGGACTGTGAGGTTCTCCCGATGCCCCAATCCTGCGGCCTGACAAATTGGGAATGGCAATACATGCACCCATTACTCTTGAAAAGCTCCCTGCCTCGTGCCTGATCAACAGTATAAGGATGCGAGATATCAGAAGGAGATGAATTCATGAGAAGATAAGGTAGGATCACAACTATGAAAAACATTGTCAGGAACAGGCCCAGCCCCCCAATGGCAAATACTGGGACGCTTTCCCTGTATTTTTCAGCTTTAACCTGATCCCTTTTCAACCCGGGTGAAGCAGCAGAGAGCTCTTTAATTGGTTTAGGCTCACCTTTGAAAGTCATGATAATATTATAAAAGAATATATACTGACCTAAAACGACCATTCCGCCTGAAAGCGCCCTTCCTATGAAATAGGGTTTTAATTGCAGCAATACTGTGGCGACCGAAATATTCTGGAACCATCCTGAATTCTGGATAAGCCCCATAATTGTCATGAACGAGAAAAACGAGAAAAAACCAAGGGTACTGAACCAGAAATGAAAACTTGTAAGCCTTTTTGAATATATCTCCTTCCCGGTCACCCTGGGTACCAGGAAATATATGGCGCCAAAAACAAGGAACCCAAAACCTCCGAGAAGTGCCAGGTGGGCATGCCCGACCGTCCACTGGCTAAAGTGCAGGTACATGTTAGTGTCACGAAATGCCTGGAAAGTACCCTGAAAAGAAGTCAGGAAATATAAAACCACACCAATTAGCATAAAACGCAGGGGAAAGCTCTCAATAAAACAATTCCACCTTCCGCGCATGGTAAGAAAGATATTTGTAATAAAAGCAAGAACAGGTACCATCATCAGGCCGCTATTCACAATGGCTATTGTCTTTAACCATTCAGGGATTGGCGCCTGAAGGAGATGGTGTCCCCCCACACCTGTATATACGAATACGATGGAAAAAAAGCCTATCATGGAAAGTAAATGGCTGTATAAGGGGCGTTTTGTTATGACCGGTATAAAATAATACCATCCTGCGATCCCAAGTGTTGTAAACCACAATCCCAGGACATTATGCCCATAAAACCAGTTAAATACCCCGTCCACCGCTCCATTTAATGCACCTGTATCAGGATGCCACATAACATTGCCGGCGAAATATACTATAGGGAAAGTCAGGAATGTTCCCATTACGTACCAGGTGGAAGTGTATAATTTTTTTTCAGTCCTGTTCAGGATCGTTTTGAAAATATTATATCCGATCAAAATAAGTGTTATGAGAACCGCTACATCTATCACCCATATGTATTCTGCATATTCCCTTCCCTGCGTATATCCAAGAGCAAGGAGAACTGTCCCTGATGCGATGGCAAGATTCCACAGTATTACCGTGAGATTACCTAACTTTTCACTGTAGAGTTTCGTTCCTGCGAGCTTGGGAATAATATAATATGCAATTCCTATAAGACCTGTTGACAGGAATCCAAAAGTGACCCCGTTCACGTGCATTGGACGCAGGCGGCCAAAAGTTATGAACGATGTCTGCCCGAGGAATTCAGGGGCGAAGAATTTTATCGCGACTATGAAACCAAAAGTTGTAAAAAGTAAAAGCCAGAAGATCGAAGAAATGAGAAAGTTCCTGGAGGGGCTGTTTTCACCTGATTTGAAATCAAACATATTAATTTTTATTGTAATATACTATAATAAATCTATCTGGATAATTAGGTCCATCTATCTGAGGGGATTGAAACGATGACTGATACCTCTGGTAAAAAACGTGTTCATAAAGAATGTTTTGTAGTTTGCTCCTTTTTATATACCTCAATTCCATAAACTATATTGCCAATCCGCACAATAATTTATAAGGAGATGGCCGGATGAATATTATGCAAAAAAACAAATTGACATGGAAGATTGGCGGAAAAGCCGGGGAAGGAATTATGGCAACAGGCATGATCTTTTCACAATCATGTACCCGCGGCGGATTGCACATATATGACGTTAGCGAATATCCATCTCTTATCAAAGGGGGACATAACACATTACAGGTCAGGGTAGAAGATCGGGAAGTCTTTTCCCAGGAAAGGGGAGTAAATATCCTGATAGCCCTGAACAGGGAAACAATATCGATGCATAAAGATGAGATCGCAGACAGTGGAGGGATAATTTGCGACGTAGCGGATGCTGTGGACCAGAAGGAATTAAGAAATGATATCAGGGTCTATCCTATCCCTTTCAATGATATCATCAAAGATATCAATGCCCAGCCGATCATGAAGAACAATGTTGCTCTAGGCGCTTCAATAGCGCTTGTTGATTACGATTTTGAAATTGTCGTTAAAGTTATTAGAGATTCATTCAAGAGAAAAGGCGATTCGATCATCAATGAAAATACAAGAGCGGCAAAAGCAGGTTATGATTTTATAAAAAAGAATTTCAAAAATGACTTCGGATATAAGCTGGAAAAAATAGGCGATCAAGAACGTATGATCCTTACAGGGAATGATACAATATGCATCGGGGCTATCAATGCAGGGTGCAAATTCTATTCCGCTTATCCCATGACCCCAGCTTCTTCTATTTTACATTTTATGGCAGCCCAGGAAAGGCGTTTCAATATTGTTGTAAAACATACCGAAGATGAGATTTCTGCCATAAACATGGCGATAGGTGCAGGTTTTACAGGCGTCAGGGCAATGTGCGGGACATCAGGAGGCGGATTTTGTCTTATGACAGAAGGTTATGGGCTTGCCGGGATGTTAGAGGTTCCAATAGTTGTCATACTTTCCATGCGCCCTGGACCAAGCACGGGGATGCCTACATGGTCTGAACAGGGTGACCTGAAATTTGCTATGAACGCCTCACAGGGTGATTTCCCCCGTCCAATTCTTATACCAGGAGACATTGAAGAAAGTTTCTATATGACCATGGAGGCTTTTAATATCGCTGAAAAATACCAGACCCCGGTCATTATATTATCTGACAAGAACCTTGCTGAAAGTCATAAATCCCTTGATAAATTCGATACAGCAAGGGTTCCGATAGAAAGAGGCGAATATGCAGATGCATCTGAGCTTGCAGCTTCCCCTGATAATACTTTTTTCAAAAGGTACAGGTTTACTGCCACTGGTATTTCACCCAGGACGTTACCGGGCACGAAAAAAGGAATCTATACAGCCACAAGCGATGAGCATGATGAAGAAGGAGTTATCATAGAATCAATAGATAACCGTCTAAAAATGATGCATAAAAGAGAGCAAAAAATGAAGACACTCGCCAGTGAGTTAAAACAGCCAGAGCTAATAGGACCTGCTGACGCTGACGTAACTGTTATCTTTACAGGCTCAACAAAAGGACCAATAAAAGAAGCCATCATTATACTTGAAAAAGAGGGAATAAAAGTGAATTATTTGCAGATATCGTATTTGAATCCATTCCCGACTGAAAAAGTATCGAATGTGATAGATTCAGCAAGGAAGATAGTTGTAGTAGATAATAATTTCAAAGGACAGCTTTGCGATATCATAAGAGAGAAAACGGGAAAGACCATTGTTCATAAGATCCTGAAATATGATGGCCGTCCTTTCTATCCTGAAGAAATACATAATTCAATAAAGGAGGTGATGTCACATGGTTAAGATGACCGACCTGAATACGATCGAAAAACCCAACTGGTGTCCAGGATGCGGTGATTTTGGCATCCTGATGGCGTTAAAGAGTGCTATAATTGAATTAAATATCGAACCTGAAAATATCGCGGTGATCTCAGGCATCGGCTGCTCGGGAAAAGTACCTCACTGGCTAAGAACATACGGCCTGCATGGCATCCACGGCAGGGCCTTACCGGTGGCAGCTGCAACAAAGCTTTGTAATCATGAACTGACGGTTTTTGCCGTGGGCGGAGATGGTGATGGATATGGTATCGGGATGTGTCATTTTATTCATGCAATGCGAAGGAATATCAATATGACCTATATCGTACACAATAACATGATCTACGGTCTTACGACAGGGCAGACTTCACCCACAAGTGAAAAAGGGATGAGATCAAAATCGACTCCTTCGGGTGTTATCGAAGTGCCGGTCAATCCGATCGCTCTTGCAATATCATCAGGCGCTACATTTGTCGCCAGAAGTTTTGCCGGTGATGTGAAGCATCTCCAGAAAACCATAGTGGATGCCGTAAAACACAGGGGTTTTTCACTCATTGACGTTTTCCAGCAATGCGTAAGTTTTAACCATGATAATACTTACGACTGGTACAAGCAGAGGATATATGACCTTTCGACTGTTGGGCATGATCCCGCTGATAAGTTGAAAGCATTTGCGAAAGCTCAGGAATGGGGCGATCATATACCGATCGGCGTATTTTATAAGGTACTTACGCCAACGTATGAGGATGAATTACCGCAGATAAAGGATGTTGCGCTTGTGAAGCAGCCGATCGATAAGATCGATGTTGGCGGGCTGATGGATGATTTTGTATGAAAGATTTTTTTCCAAATCCATCTACCACATGATCTTATCCGAATGTGAACGCACCCGGACAGAGCTTATTCAGGAAGCATTCTTTGCACAGCGGTTTTCTTGCAGCGCAGATCTTCCTGCCATGATTTATTAACAGAAGTGAAAAAAGATCCCAATCTTTTTTCGGGATGATCTTTAAAAGATCTTTTTCGATCTTTTCCGGATCAGTATGGCCTGTCAAACCAAGCCTGCCTGAAAGGCGTTTTACATGCGTGTCCACAGCCATCCCTTCTATTTTCCCAAACGCACCAGAAAGGACAATATTTGCGGTCTTTCGCGCCACGCCTGGTAGCTTGAGAAGTTCTTCCATGGTGTCAGGGACCTTTGAATTATAGTCACTGACTATCATGTTACATGCTCCAATGATGTTTTTTGCCTTATTCCTGTAGAAACCCGTAGAATAGATATCCTTTTCAAGTTCCTCCTTCGGTATCCTGATAAAATCCTGAGGTGTCCTGTACTTTTTAAAGAGTGTCTTTGTGACCTCATTTACCTGTTTATCAGTACATTGCGCAGAGAGAATTGTTGAAACCAGTAATTCAAAGGGATTTGAATAATGAAGTGCTATCAAAACATCTGGATATCCTTCCTTCAATAATGCAAGTATTTTATTTGCCTTATCATCCGACATGATTTCCTTATATTTGATACAAGATAGTTATAAGTTTTGAAACCGATATGTATAAATTATAGTATTGAAAAGAAAGTAAAGGCAATGAAAGCCAAAAAAGCAGAAACTGGCCAGACGTATATTTGTGAAATATGCGGATGCGAGATGGTCTGTACCTCAGATAGCTCAGGTGAAGTTGTTTGTTGCAGCGAACCAATGTGCATCATCTTTTAATTTTTTTTCACAAATTTATTTTGTATCTGGATGGGCACTTCAAACCTTTCAATTCAAAGTTCTCAACCCCCTTTTTCTGGATCAGGATCTTAAAAGTTTCACCCATTTCCATCATCAATGTTTTGACCGGCAGCATTTTTTTGTAATAATTTGCAGGATCTTTTTTCTGCAGGTCCTGCAGGTATTCATCGATACCAAGCCCAATAAGGAAATGCACCTGGTCTGTGAATCCACACATCTGAAGACCGCTTCTTTGCCCCCAGCGGTCAAGGGATGAAAAATTCACATGTGTCGTCATATCCTGCTCTCCGATATGCTCAAAGGGTGTCTCATTTACTGAGTGTTTATAATAACACATAAGGGTGCCTCTATTCCTGTACTCCTGGTAAAGTTCATCAGATGGATACCCATAATCGATCGTTATCACAAATCCTTTCTTCAGGGTGGAGCCGATCTCATGTATCCATTTTATTGCATCAAGATTTATTTCAGTACGAAATCCAGACGGCAAAGTTATTTTGAGTTCTTCCAGGTAATTATTCAAATAATCTGTCGCGGGTCTTAGTGCTTCTTTGAAACCATTTTCATAGTCCACGAAGACTTCCATCAATTCATTTTGCATTTCAACAACATGCACAGGAAATGCATCAGGAAGCTCATTGGAAAAAATACATCCTGTCATTCCTGAAAGTTCGGTTATCGAATCATACCATGACACTTTTTCATATTCCAATCGTTTTTTCTGTTTTTCTCGAAGAACCGGGCTTTTTTCAACAATGCAGTAATTCATATCCTGGTACAGCTCATGGTTTTTTTTCAGATATTCCAGGACATCTCCTGAAAGGATACCAAGACCTGCCCCCATTTCAACGACAGTGAACTTTTTATCACCGAGTATAATCCACATCTCTTCTATTTGCTTTCCCAGCATTTCACCAAATGCACAGCTGAGATTGGAGCTTGTATAGTAATCCCCGAGTTTTCCTATTTTTTCATGGGGAGATGTATAATATCCAATTTCAGGATAATATAGCGCCATCTCCATAAAATCATAGAATGAGATAGGCCCATTCTGCATGATCTTCTGAGCGATAATTGATGAGAGTGGTGTTATATTCTGGATCATAGGTTGGATTTATCACAATTCGATCGATTTCTCTTTTTCAATCAATAAATATAGGCTTGCTGGAAACCGGGATAATGTCCAGCTCCTGTGCAGTCTTCATTAATTCCTCGACAGCTGCCACGCCGCCTCCTATATCAATGGAAAAATCATTTACATAGAGTTTGATGTGCTGGTCGATCACTTCATCATCCAGTTCCTGTGCATTTTTCTTTATATATTCTCTTGTTTGGCCGGGGTGCCTGAATGCGTATTCTATGCTTTGCCTGATAAGTGCATCGATCTTGTTGATAACAGGCACACCAAGTTCCCTTCGAGCAAGTATCCCTCCAAGAGGGATCGGAAGACCTGTTTTTTCCTCCCACCATTCACCCAGGTCTACCAGCTTGACAAGACCATATTGTGGATATGTGAAGCGGCTTTCATGGATAATAAGGCCGGCATCAACCGTGCCCATGCTTACCGCATTCATAATTTTGTTAAAAGGCATTTCTATTATATTTTTTACATCTGGCATGAACAACAGCAGCAGGAGGTAAGAAGTGGTCATTTTTCCCGGGATCGCTATCCTTTTTGAATAAAGTTCATTTGGGTCCATTGGCCGTTTTGCAACTATCAGTGGTCCGCAGCCTCTGCCAAACGCGCTTCCTGAGCGAAGGAGACAATACTCATCCATTACCAGACCAAAACCATGGAAAGATGCCTTAGTTATATCTAATTTTTTAATAAGTGCCATCCTGTTCAATGTTTCCACATCACTTAAGGTCACTTCGAATTCAAAATCATGATCCAGTTTGTCATGGGAAAGCGCATAAAAAATAAATGTGTCATTAGGACATGGAGAATAACCAAGTGATATCTTCATAATAATCTCCTGACGACTTCATTGACCGCTTTGCTGCAATTTGATACCGCAAGCGGTATGTTCCAGTTCTTAAGATCCCTGTCCTCAATAATATTACTTATTCCCCGGATCTCTATCATTGGAATATCATATTTGGCGCAAATATGGGCTACTGCAGCTCCTTCCATGTTTTCACATATCCCGTCGAAGCGTTCCCTGATGATCTGGCCGGTTTTTCGGGTTCCTGAGCACTGTGATACTGTTATAAAATTGCCCGAATGGACTTTCAGGCCGATATCCTTTGAAGCCTCAAAAGCAAGTTGCGATAATTTCCTGTCAATTGAAAAAGTATTGAAATATTTTATTTCCTTTTTTAACAGACTAAAACCTGTGAACTCCATGGATCTCCAGCCATCCAGGGTCATTACGCCTTCTTCTGCGTAGTTTTCACTTTCAGCAATAACAACATCCCCCACTCCTGCCCGGACATAAGCTCCTGCTATCCCGAAAAGTATCAACATTTCAGGTTTTTGATATTCAAGTAAAAGCGTTACAGAGTGTGCTGCATTCACTTTACCTATCCCACTGTGTGAAAAAAGAATGTTTCTCCCATGTAAAGATCCCTTTGAAATAGTCCCTTCTTCTGAATCAGGAAACGGTTCAATAATTTGTCTTATGTCTAATGATTCAACCGGAGTGGGTGTCATAAGTGCAATGGTATGCATATAGAAAATATAATTGTTTCAGGAGATATATATTATATATGAATCATCTTGAACAAAAGAGGGGGAAGTTGCAAAGAGGGGAGGGTGAGTGGTGGAGACGAACTATTGTGCAACTTCCTCACAATAAGATATATAACGCTACTAGTATTTAAATGTTGTGCAAAAAAAGAACATTTAATAATTTTCTGAAGAAAAGGTAAAAGAGAGGGGATGAACACAAGAATTAGGAGGTTCCTTATGCTCATCGATCTTTTCACATACCTATTTTTTCATTTTTTTTTGAACAAAAGAGGGGGAAGTTGCATAGAGGGGATGGTGAGTGGTGGAGACGAATTGTTGTGCAACTTCCTCACAATAACATATATAACACTACTAGTACTTAAATGTTGTGCAAAAAAAGAACAATTACAATGTTTTATGATCATCCAAAATTTGTCTTTTCCATGAATATAATATCGAATAAGTTTATATAATGCCTGTATACTATAAAGCACTGTGCAAAGGTTGCTCATTATATTCCAGGTGATGCGACCACCTGTGCATTCCACTGGAGTTTACTATGAATTCGAATACGGAATCAGAATTAAATAATAAATTAAAATCCTTTGAAAAGAGGCTTCAATCACTTGAACGTAGAGTTGAAACGATTGAATCCAGTTCTAACCCGATAGTAGAAGATAAGGTCGCTTTATATCTTACTGTACCTGACAGTTTAAGAAAATCCCTGTTTGCGGTTTCAGCACTTACAAAGGCTACAGCCGATGAAGTTTGCGCACGGACAGAACGTCACAGGTCGATCGAGAATAAATATCTTAATGAGCTGGTAAGGGCAGGCTGGCTAAAACGTGAGCGGGTTGGTAAAAAGATATATTATTCTTATGTAAAAAAGAAAGAGAAAGAAACTCCAGAAGTGATGGGATCTATCGATGAACTGGACAGGAAACTTGAAGAGATACTGAGTTAATCATTATGGTATTAGAAATAAGAGGGTACAATGTGGATAAGCTTTCATTCATATAAGGGCGGAACTGGCAAAACGAATATTTCAGGGAATCTTGCGTGTTATCTTACAAAAAACGGACATAAGGTCGGATTGGTGGAAACTGATGTTTCAGGTCCTGGTATAAATGCACTTTTTAGCCTGAATATAAAAAGAACACTGGTCGATTTCCTTCAGGGAAAGGCCGGACTTGAAGAGATCGTTTACAGGCATGAAAAGAGTGAATTGTACATTATTCCATCGGATGCTACGGAGGAGGACATTGTAGGTTTCTCAAAAGACCCTTCACAGGCAAAAGAAAAACTTCAGTCATTGATAAAGGATTTCCAATCAAGGTATGGTCTTGACCATGTTATTTTCGACTGCAGCCCGGGTTTGAACAGGTCAAGTCTCCTGGTCATGGGTATGTCTGAAATGAGCATTGTCGTCTCTACACTGGATAAACAGGATATCAGGGGAACGTATGTAATTTCGGGTGTTGCCCGGCGTTTGAGATCAAACCCCAGGATATTATTTAATAAGCTTCCGAAAGATAAGTACGAAGCCACAAAAGAAACACTTGAAGATCTCAGCCGTAAGATCGGCCTTGAACCGATCGGAGTTATCTTCTTTGACGAATCAATGGCAAATGCATGGTCACGAAAGATCATTGTTGAAGAATATCCAAAATCGCAATATGGCAAACAGATCGCAGGACTCTGGGAACGTATCACTCAATCTGCAGGTTCTCTATAAAGATGTGCTTTTTGTTCTACTTCAAGCTCTAATTTTTTCTTTTCTTCGGGGGTGATACTAAAAAGCTCTTTCAGGTAGCCATCCATATCCATATTCCCGAAGATCAATTCGCTTCCGGAGAACGAAAATGGGATGCTCAATTCTCTACTTCCGACCAGTGCATGGATATTATCTTCCCGGACATGAACTATCATATCGATGAGTCCCAGTAATTCAGATTCCACACTGCCAGGCACAGCTTTATTTGCCAGCATTGTCACAAATCCACCTCCCTCTGCCCTTATCTTTGTGTCCAGATATTTTAATGGACGTATGATAACATCAGATCGATAAAGGGCCGCAAGAATGCCCAGGTTATCAAGCATTATTAATGATCCAGGATGTTCTTTCATTAATTTTCCGGCTTCCATTATTATGCATGCGTAATCCATGGATGGACACCTTTTAGCTCTGGGATTCATATTCCTGTCCCCGGTTATGGTGGCATCCACGAACCACAAACCATTTTGTGATCTTTCTACAGGGATACCGTATGAAGAGAATTTATCGAATATGATATTTGGAGTATCTCTCAGGCATATCCAGATTACATTCTGCCCTGCGCGGATAGTTTCATACATTATATGATAAACTATACGTTCTGTCGGTGTCTCCAATGAGCCCACAAAAACACTGCTTCTTCCATAGAGAGCAGTTTTTAATTCAGAAATTATCTTCCCGGGCATAATATTATTGATAGGAACATAAAGGGCATTAAAGTTTACTGTTATGGATTTACAGGTAAATATTCACATATTTTTCACAAATCTATTTATATACCGGCAAGGACATTATTCTAACTCTGAAAAATGAATGTTTTTATATAGTATTCATCCAGACGAATAGAATGCGGATGACATAGTATCTCCTTTTTTTTAGACACCGGTAATTCGTATCTGTGTGCATCCGCGTCATCCGCGCAATCCGCGTTGTGTGCCCCGAAGCACAAGAAGGAAAGTACATCAAATAGAACATTTGGA
>JAPMTR010000060.1 GCA_026552975.1 Candidatus Methanoperedens sp. | reverse complement strand
GAAATATACAGAATAATCAGAGGAAAAACAGTATCGTGTGATACTATTCAGATATAACATTATGCACTAATTGTAACTGAAGGTGGGAAAGGCGGGTTAAAACGATGGGATGAAGTTCAGAGAGGGGAAGGAAAGCCGTATGAAGTTGACATTGTACAAAAAGATGGAACCGTAAGGAGTCTGTCAGTCAGTCATAATGAGATGGAACTAGGTGGAAAAAGAAAATATTGTGCTATCGCAAAAGACATCACCGAACGCAAGCATGTGGAAGATGCATTAAGGGAAAACGAGTCTAAACTTTCACAGGCTCAACGAATCGCCCACATTGGCAGTTGGGTCTATAATGTAACAGGAAAGCTATCCTGGTCAGATGAAACATATCGCATTTTTGGGGTCTCACCTGACACATTTACACTGAATGTGGAGTCCTTTCTCAACCTTATACATCCTGATGATCGGGCTGCGATGCAAGCATGGATAAATGCCTGTCTTGCAGGAGAAAAGCCTGGTGAATTGGAGTTTCGAAGTATCATGCCTGACGGCTCTATCCATTTTATCAGTGGCCTTGGCGAACTGAAGTATGATGCTGAGAATAGACCAATCTCTATGACTGGCACTGCGCAGGACATCACCGAGCGAAAGCAGGCAGAAGAGGAAATTAGGCTTGGAAGGGAGCGTCTTGCTCTGGCTCAAGAAGTGGGTAAAATCGGCACCTTCGAATGGAATATCCAGGAGAATAGAACTATCTGGACAGAGCAAATGGAAGCGTTATACGGATTGCAGCCCGGCGGTTTTGGTGGGAAGAATGAACAATGGGAGAAGATGCTTCATCCAGAAGACCATGATCGAGTGATGGCTGAAGCAGCTAGAGCCATAAGCGAAAAGAAAGATCTAGAAATTGAATATCGTGTAGTCCTGGATGATGGCTCAGTTCACTGGATATTAGACACAGCACGGACGATCTACGATGATTCCGACAAACCGCTGCGTATGGTCGGAGTGAATATGGATATCACCGAGCGCAAGCAGGCAGCGGAAAAATTGCGAAAGAGTGAAGAGCTTTTTAGAAAACTCATTGAAGCAGAACCTGAATGTGTTAAACTTCTGACGAAAGAAAATATTCTCGTCGACATGAATCCGGCTGGTATTAGAATGATAGAAGCGGATTCACGCGAACAGGTCATTGGTAAATCAGTTCTGGGGATCATAGATCCTGAATATCGAAAGGATTTTGTGGAGCTCATTCAGCGTGTTTTTAACGGCGAATCTGCTTTTCTTGAATTTAGTATAACTGGTCTTAAGGGTTCTAAACGATGGCTTGAAACCCATGCAGTACCTCTGCGTGATGATAATGGAAAAATCAATTTACTGATCTCAGTTACCCGCGATACCACTGAGCGCAAACGAGAAGAACAAGAGCGATTTGCGCTTGTCGCAAGGGAACAGGCCGCTCTTGCTGGAGCAGAAGCGGCCAGAAAACTTGACCGCATGAAATCAATGTTCATAGCAAGCACCTCACATGAATTGAAAACTCCTCTCAATTCTATCATAGGCTTTACAAGCCTGATCCTTGATGGCACTTCCGGGGAGTTGAATCCTGATCAGAAAGAGCAACTTGCGATAGTTCTCTCTTCAGGAAAACATCTCCTTGCGCTCATAAACGATATTCTTGACTTATCAATGATAGAGTCTGGCAGGATAAAGGTCGTGGTTTCAGAGTTCAACTTGAGGCAGATTGTTGATGAAGCTGCTTCAAGTTTTAATGTAATTCTCCATGAGAAAAAACTTGAGCTTAAAGCCGGAGTGGGCGATATTAGAATGAAATCTGATCGCATGCGAATACTTCAATGTATCGTGAACCTGCTTAGCAATGCTATCAAGTATACAGAAAAGGGGAGTGTGGAGATAACTGCGAAAGTCATTGAAAATAATGTTGAAATATCGGTGATCGATACTGGTATTGGAATAAAGACCGAGGATATTCCAAAACTCTTTAGTCCATTTGTTAGATTGCATTCGCCGCTGACTTTAAAGACATCAGGTACAGGGCTTGGCCTGTATCTGGTACAAAAAATTGTGAGAGATTTTCTTGATGGTGATGTAGAAGTTAAGAGCGAGTTCGGGATAGGAAGCAAATTCACGCTATTGATACCGATTGAACTGGAGGGAAAAGTATGAAAATCCTTGTAGTGGAGGATGAACCCAACAATATGTTGCTCATGAAAATTATATTGAAAAAACACGGTCATGAGCCTGTAGAAGCATTCACGGGGGAAGAAGGTATAGAAAAAGCTTCCTCCTCCAAACCTGACTTAATACTTATGGATCTGAAGCTTCCCAATATAGATGGGTTTGAGGCTACAAGGAGGATAAGAGAAATAAATATGGGTATCCCCATAATCGCTGTCACTTCATATTCAATGAATGATGTTGAAGAGATAACAAAAAGAGGATTCAATGGATTAATTCAGAAACCCTTTAACCCTATGAGAATAATGGATGAGATTAAGAAAATATTGGAGCATTGAATATTTGCTCAAGACGAAGGTGTTTCGAAAACTTCTCTCTTAAATGAAGCGATTGCATACCTGCCAAGAAAAAACAAATGAAAGATTTGCAAAGGCATCCACGCATGGATAATCTGAATATTTATTGCGGACTCTGTTTTACTGATGAACAATCGTTGACGGCGCCTCTCTGGGCTCTCTTGACCAAGATGCAGCCTCAGGCGCAGTACCTTCCTTCCCCTTTGTCTGCACGAACTTCAATAAGGTCAGCTGCTCTTGCGTCAGCGCCGGGCGGCCATCCCTTGTCCTGATCTCATCTGGCGTCTCGATGTATGAATTTACTTTGTTGTAGTCTATTTCCGACTGTATCTTCTTTATTTCGAGCTTCTCTTTCTCAGTGAGCTCATAGGGGCTGTTCCATGTCAGCTCCCACTCGTTTTTCAGGTCGCCATTCATGAAGCCTTTTAGAAGTTCCACAAGGAAGTTCGAGATCCAGTTCTGTTTGACCACGACCTTACTGTAATATGTGCTTCTGTCAAGCTGGCTTCCTGTTACTGCGCCGGTTGCCAGGCCGTATAAGATGGACTTCGGGTATTCCGTCACTCCTGCCAGCTGGACGATTGCACTTTCGAAGTACGGCGCCGGGTTTAGCACAGCGCTGGCTGTGTTCAGCACATTGGCTTTATAGCCATCGGGGAATGCCAGTACGGTCTTTGCATTTATGTCCCCCAGCGAGTCAAGCGCTGCATCCCTGTCTTCCGGAGTGGCATCAGGCGGCAGGTCAAGTCCCAGTAATCCACCCCCTACGCGCCACATGGTCTGGCCTGCGCTCCAGAGCATGTGATCGATAACTGATATGACGTTGAAAGGACGGTCAAGAACCGAGCAGCCTATTGTATCATTCGGGCTGCCTGTTATGTAATCTTCTTCCAATCCGGGATTAACGATCATCATCAACCTTGATGCATGTATAGCCGTATTCTTCCCGAAGATGCCCGAATTAAGGTTGACCTTCTCGACTTCTTCCGGGATCACCCTGTAACCCGCCTCATCCTTCTTATATACGATTTCAGTTATCCAGTTCCGCGGGATCGCTTTTATGTATTCTACCTTTGCGCTCTTGTTTGAAAGCGGTGTGTCCAGGTCCTGCCCGTCTTTCCTGCCCATCAGTAAGAAGTTGTACCCATAGAGCCGTGCCCATTTTAGTGCCTTGCCAAGCTCCAATTCCATCTTCTCTTTGTAAATCCTGGTGAGCACCTTTGTAAGCGCCTTCTCAGGCTCTTCCGGTGTGCTGATAATGTTGATGGTGAATCCATTCTTCAGGGCATCATCTATGATCTTGTCTACGATGGCCCCACCAATACCGCGTTCGTATTTTTCCCTGCGGTCAGTATCGGTTATCTTCACTGCGAAAAGCGAATTTGCCGAGGTCTTTTTTTTGCTGGCATTCGGAGTGTTATTGGGGAACCCTAACTCCTTTGGCGTATAAGACACGCCATTATTCCAGGTCTTTGTTATTACATGCTTTACCAGGTCATCTGTATTGTTGAATACGGCCATTTGTTAGAAGGTATTGTCCTGTTCGTATATTAAATTTGACTTACTATTGTATTGTAATAGTAATAAATATATGGGATTA
>JAPMTR010000095.1 GCA_026552975.1 Candidatus Methanoperedens sp. | reverse complement strand
ATTACTTCCAGAAAAACTGGATCCAATTTTAATTCAGCAAATATTTAAAGAAATGACGAGAATAGGTGGAATTAATACGGATTAATGGCGAAGGTATTGCTTTCATCATCATATAAATTTGATTCTTGGAATTTGTTTTCTGGATAATATCTCACTTGATAACAGGCTTTATTAGTTTTTACTGTATTTGCAGATGAAGCATCTATCTTTGTATTGATGTTATCCCATGAAGCTTTTAAACATTCCATGTAGTCCCCCGGGCCCGACCCCGAACCTTCTTTACAGGTATACCCTACATGATCACCTATTCCTGGTTTATACGCACTTGCGATTCCCGTCATCGCTGCCATTAAAGCGAACAATGTCAGAATCATCACCATTTTATTTTTCATTCATATCACTCCTTTACCCCATTCAAGCTTATCTTGGACGTTTTTCCTTTCCTCAATGAGGTAATTTCTACAACAACATCTCACCATATATAATTATCGCCCTCAAAGAATTTAAAAAATTATTACAACTATGATAATTATTATAAATCGTATCTCACATATCAATCGCTTCAATATTCCTTAACCGATTTGCATCGAGTGCTTGAACAGCCTAAAAAAAAATAGAAAAAAGAAGAAAATTTTTTACCTTCTCTTTTCCCCACTACCTCCGCCTCTCTTTAATCCTTGCGACGATCCTTTCCGCCGCGAACGCTGCCGGTTCGTCTTGGGCGATCGGGCTGCTTAACATACTTAGCTGACATGCTGGATTCTGTAGTGACCTCTGGAATCAATTCTTTGACATAATGACCTTAAATGTTATCTAAAAAACCTTATATTGGTCGCAGATAATCCGTGCTCCTGTCTCCGCATTGCATATATTATCATACTATTTTCCTAATTTTCAAAGTGTTTATATAGGTTAGAATAATAGAGCAATAAAAATTTCAAATATAAGAGGTAAATAATATGGGCAGACGAAAGAAAATGGTTGAGAATGTAACTCAGCTGATGGATAAACCCGAGTTTATCAGAAATATCGGTACAGTTGCGCACATCGACCATGGAAAAACTACTTTTTCAGATAATTTACTTGCAGGCGCAGGTATGATCTCAAGCGAACTGGCAGGCGAACAATTATTCATGGACTTTGATGAGGAGGAACAGAAACGTGGAATTACTATCGATTCAGCGACTGTTTCGATGGTGCACACTTATGAAGGACAGGAATATCTTATCAATCTTATTGATACACCCGGGCACGTTGACTTTGGTGGCGACGTTACACGAGCGATGAGAGCAGTTGACGGTGCGGTAGTTCTTGTGGACGCAGTCGAAGGACCGATGCCTCAGACTGAGACAGTATTGCGCCAGGCTCTTCGTGAAAATGTAAAGCCGATCCTTTTCATAAACAAGGTCGATAGGCTTATCAATGAAATAAAACTCACTCCGGCAGACATGCAAATGCGCCTTGGACTTGTCATTGATAAAGTCAATAAGATCGTTAAAGGTCTGAAGCCTGATGAATATGATAAACTGAAGTTAGATCCGGTAGTTGGCAAAGTAGCGTTCGGATCAGCCCTGAATAACTGGGCTATCAGCATCCCATATATGAAAAAGACCGGTATCGGATTCAAGGAAATAATCGAATTATGCAAGGCTGACAACCAGGCCGAGCTGGCTAAAATTTGTCCTCTATCGGTTGTAATGAACGATATGATCATACGATTCCTTCCAAGTCCGGTCGATGCACAGAAAGAACGTATAAAAGTCATCTGGCATGGAGATAAGGAGAGCGAGATCGGAAAATCCATGATCAATGTGGATAGGGGTGGCAAGATAGCCCTGATGATAACTGATATCACATCTGACCCTCATGCAGGTGAAGTGGCCAGCGGAAGACTTTTCTCAGGAACTCTTGAAAGAGGAACAGAAATATTTATTTCCGGAATGCCCAATGCCAACAGGATACAGTCAGTAGGTGTTTTCATGGGGCCGGACAGAATTGAATGCGATAAGATACCAGCAGGCAATATCGTAGCTGTGACCGGTTTGTCTGATGCGATCGTTGGTTCGACAGCATCAACAGACAGGAGCATGACGCCTTTTGAAAGTATCAGGCACGTCAGTGAACCTGTAATGACAGTTGCCGTGGAAGCTAAACATATGAAAGACCTGCCAAAACTGGTAGAAGTATTAAGACAGGTCGCAAAAGAAGATCCAACCCTGAAAGTAATGATCAACCAGGAAACTGGAGAACATCTACTGGCAGGAATGGGAGAGCTGCATCTTGAGGTCGTGGCAGGAAGGATCCAGCGTGACAAACACGTTGAGATCACTACATCCAAACCTCTTGTGGTATACAGGGAAACTATCTCTGGCCAGGTCGGGCCTGTTGAAGGAAAATCCCCCAACCGCCACAATAGGTTCTATGTTACAGTTGAACCCCTGGCCCCTAATATCATCGAACTTATCAAGAATAATGAGATCTCAATGAGGCAGGGAGAAGTTGAGCGCAGGGACATCCTCATGAAAGCAGGAATGAGTAAGGATGAAGCTAAAAGTTTTGCCGACATTTTTGAAACAAATGTGTATATAGATATGACCAAAGGTATCCAGTACCTGAATGAAACAATGGAACTCATTCTTGAAGGATTCGAAGAGGTCATGAAAGCAGGCCCTCTTTCCCGTGAACCAGTAATGGGTGTAAAAGTAAAATTAATGGATGCAAAACTGCATGAAGATGCCGTACACAGGGGACCTGCACAGGTCATTCCTGCATCAAGACAGGCCATACAGGCCGCAATGCTTATGGCAGGTGCTACTCTTCTTGAACCATTCCAGAAAGTGTTCATACAGGTCCCAACTGACCAGATGGGCGGAGCAATGCGCGAGATGCAGGGCCGACGTGGCCAGATCCTTGATATGAAATCTGAAGGCGACCTCACCATCATCGAGACAAAAGCGCCTGTTGCGCAATTATTCGGATTCTCAGGCGATATCCGCTCGGCTACTGAAGGCAGAGCCATGTGGAGCACAGAATTCTTAGGATTTGAACCGATACCAAACAACATGCTTACTGAGATCGTGACAGGTATCAGGCAGAGGAAAGGACTTAAACTTGAATTACCCAAGGCAAGTGATTTCTTAAGTCCTTAAAGGAAATTTCTAACGGAAGGTTTAAAAACAGAAACGACAATACGGAAGCAAAACAATCTTTAATAAATATAAAGGAGAAAAATTATGGCAGAGAAACCACATTTAAATTTAGCTATTATCGGACATATCGACCACGGGAAATCAACCCTTACAGGACGATTAATGTATGATACTGGCGCAGTACCGCCTCATATTATCGAAAAATACAGGGAAGAAGCAAAATCAAAAGGAAAAGAATCCTTCGTGTTTGCATGGGTCATGGACTCGCTCAAGGAAGAGAGGGACAGAGGTATCACGATAGATGTCGCTCACCAGAGATTCGATACTGCAAAATACTATTTCACGGTCGTGGACTGTCCGGGTCACAGGGACTTCGTCAAGAACATGATCACAGGAGCCTCACAGGCAGATGCAGCCATACTTGTATGCGCTGTCAAAGATGGTGTCCAGTCCCAGACAAAAGAACATGTATTCCTTTCAAGAACTCTGGGTATCACCCAGTTGATCATAGCCATGAACAAGATGGATGAAGTCAACTATGATAAAGCACGATTTGATACAGTAAAAGCCGAACTCAGTGCACTTCTAAAAATGGTCGGTTATAAACCAGATGATATTCATTTCATCCCGACATCAGCTTTTAAGGGAGATAACCTTGCCAAGCTAAGTGAGAATACAAAATGGTATACAGGGCCCACATTGCTCGCAGCTCTTGATACGCTTAAATTGCCAGAGAAGCCCACAACATTACCACTTCGCATTCCTGTCCAGGACGCTTACACCATTTCCGGTATCGGAACTGTTCCAGTAGGAAGAGTTGAGACCGGAGTAATGAAGCCTGGAGATAAAATAATATTCATGCCGGCCAAAGCAGTCGGTGAAGTAAAATCAATTGAAATGCATCACCAGGAGATCAAGGAAGCAGTACCCGGAGATAATATCGGATGGAACGTCAGAGGTGTTGAGAAGAAAGATATCAGACGCGGAGACGTGTGTGGATCAGTAGCTAAACCACCAACAGTTGCTGAAGAGTTCACAGCACAGATCGTAGTATTACAGCATCCATCTGCGATCACAATCGGTTATACGCCAGTCCTGCACTGCCACACAGCACAGGTCGCAGGCACGATCACGGCAATATTGAAGAAACTTGATCCAAAGACCGGCCAGACAGCGGCAGAAAATCCTGACTTCATAAAAGCAGGAGATGCAGCAGTTGTGACGATCAAACCAGCAAAACCGCTTTGCATTGAAAAAGTAAAAGAGATCCCACAGCTTGGTCGCTTTGCGATCCGTGATATGGGAATGACCATTGCGGCAGGCATGGTCCAGGACATTAAAGCGAGAATATAATATTCTCACTTTAAATCTATAATGGAATAATTTATGGTTCAAAAAGCAAGAATTAGATTATCAGGCACAAGTCCTATTTCTCTTGACAGCATATGTTCACAGGTAAGAGATATTGCAGTTAAGACAGGTGTAAGTATATGTGGTCCTGTTCCACTTCCAACAAAGAAATTAGTCGTCCCATGCAGGAAAAGTCCTGATGGCGAAGGAAGTTCTACCTGGGATCACTGGGAAATGAGAGTTCATAAGAGACTCATCGATCTTGATGCTGATGAAAGGGCACTGCGCCAGTTAATGCGCATTCAGGTTCCCAAGGATATCAGCATAGAGATCGTCCTTACAACTTAACTTTTTTTATTATTATTTTTTCTAACCCCGGAGCTTTTGTAATATGACACCCATGTCCACCATCATCGTAGACTTCATCAAATCCAAGTTTTCCATTACATAATCGTACAAGTAAATCATCAAGTTTTCTTTATGTCATCTGGTATGTATGGTGTTCCATCAAAGCAAGGATGATATCATTTTTTTGTCTTGTTTCCTGGGAGATCCTTTTGGCGATTATCTGAGTTTGCGAAGGCAGAACCATTTTAAAACAGTTCTCCATATTCTTTTCGCTGTCGTAAATAAGAATATCCTGTGTTCCCATAACGACATCAATGGCAAGTATTTTCATATTGTGGTAATATCATATCGCCGGGATTTAAGAGTTTTTCTGGGCTAAGGCCATGATCTTGAAATGATCCAATCGTTTTTCCCATTTTGCACTGGTTCCTAATTCAATGTGGCATTTCCCGCAATTATCCGTGTGACATTTATTGCAGGAAATACCTCTTGGCCTGTGGATGGTGATAATATTACCTTCACTTGGTGAAAGAGCATCCGGATAATTATGGCAATTATTGCATGGAACGCTCCCATTAATGTAAATTGGCCTGGAGGGACCTGTGTGACAGCTGTCGCAGCTTACCCCATTACTCATCGGATGTTTTTCATGGTTTATCTCATGGCATGAAAGACAATATGCTCCGCCATTGAGGTGCGATTCAACTTTTAATGCCTGGGGTATTGAAGATTTCCCTGACATGTGACAACCTTCACAAACATTGTCAGAAACAAGGATCGTATAGTTTGTATGTTCTTGTTCCATATCCGTGTTTTTATCTGTCAATTTATTGTTTATATCTGAAGAAATTACACCCGATAAATCTTTATCAATACTTGCTTCCTGGCTAGCCAGAAATAATATCAACATTGATGCGGAAATAACGACCAGTATTAACAAAATATTGCTCTTGAATTTCATATCTTTTAATTAAGCATGCAAAGTATAAAAAGAAAAGATATTTCTGTTCTAAAGACATGATGTGTAGGATGAGCCAACCTCTTGTATCGATAATTATTCCGTGCATGAACGAGGAAAAGACCATCGGTATATGTATAAAGAAGGCTTTGTCCACACTTGAGCATGAAGGTCTGGAAGGAGAAATAATCGTATCTGATAATTCTACAGATGATTCAAGAAATATTGCACAAAGGCTGGGAGCTAAGGTCGTGGTCCCTGAAAGAAAAGGCTATGGGAATGCTTTCCAGGAAGGGTTCAGACATGCAAAAGGCAAGTATTTTTTACTGGCAGATGCTGATGATACTTATGACCTCGGGGAGATGCCAAAATTCATAAACCCTTTGAAAGCAAATAAAGCTGACCTTGTAATGGGAACAAGATTGAAAGGAGTTATTAAAAAGAATTCCATGCCCTGGTTACACAGGTACATAGGAAATCCAATTTTAACAAGCACTCTTAATGAACTTTTCAATACGCATTTGACCGATGCCCATTGCGGTATGAGATCAATTACAAAGGAAGCGTACGATAAACTGGATATAAGAAGTGATGGGATGGAATTTGCCAGTGAAATGATCATAGAAGTAGCAAGGAAAAAACTCAGGATGACTGAAGTTCCTATTACTTATTATCCCAGGCAAACACCTTCAAAACTCCATTCATGGGGAGATGGGTGGCGCCATTTAAGGTTCATGATGCTTTATAATCCTACGCCATTCTTATCGATACCGGGTTTTCTTATATTGCTTCTTGGTATTTTTATGACCCTTACGTTGTCATTCAGGGGGGATGTGGAAACAACAAGTCTTCATTCATTCATCCTGGGGTCGATGCTTCTGATAATAGGGGCACAAATGATAGCTACAGGCAGCTACATGAAAGTTTATGGGATCGTTCACAACAAGATCGATAAAACTGGAGTGACTGCTTTATTGCTGGATTACCATTCCCTGGAATTCGGGCTACTTTTTGGGATATTTTTAGTGTTTGCAGGACTTGTCTGGGGTTCTGGAGTTATCCTGAAATGGATCAACTCAGGATACGGATCACTTTCTGAAGTTGGGACGGCTGTGAGTTCGATGACTTTGGCGGCACTCGGGATCCAGGTTATTTTTTCAACACTTATTATAAGTATATTTATTCTGGAGAGAGAGGATAAATGAATTATCAATGAAACAAAAAAAAAAAATATCAATTGTTATACTTACAAAAAACAATGGAAAAACCATTGACAAAGTCCTGCAGCAAATAATTGTCCAACAGATCAATAATGATTTTGAGGTAATTGTTGTTGATTCTGGTTCAAATGATGACACACTGGAGATATTGTCGAAGTATGACATAAGATTATACACTATACCGCCAGCCGATTTCGGGCATGCACGAACGCGAAATTTAGCCTCAGGATATGCAGATGGAGATTATCTGGTATACCTTTCAGCTGATGCAATTCCGGCTCATGAAAAATGGCTTGAGAACCTTGTCTGTAAACTTGATGACATAAAAACAGCTGCAACTTTTGGAAGACAGATACCATATCAAGATACACCACCTATGGAACGATTTTTCATCCAGAATAATTATCCTTCGACTGTAAATAAAACATATTCAAATAATGGTTTTAAAATGAATGCTTTTTTCTCAAATGTAAATTCAGCGATCAAGAGATCTGTGTGGGAAAAGATAAATTTCAATGAGAAACTTATAATCAGTGAAGATCATGATTGGGCAAAACGATCTTTAGATCTTGGATATAACATATCATATATTCCTGATGCATGTGTTTTCCACTCCCATAAATATGGTCTTTTACAGGTATTCAAGAGGTATTTTGATTCAGGAGTTTCTTTTTCCCAGATGGGTTTAAAACCCGGTGTTATTAGAAATGGATTGGGTTATTTCATCGACGAATTAAGATATGTGGGAAACGAAAGTGTCATCAAGATCCCACATGCAATTGTATATGATCTTTCTAAATTCATTGGATTCCAACTTGGTGTCAACCAGAGATGGCTCCCGAAATTTATTAAGGTACATTTAAGTATGCATTCTTATTTCTGGAAGAATTAATAAGGTAAATTATTTATTATATCAAAATAAATTAGATTAAGTCGGAAAGGAAGAAATTGATCATATGAAAAACATTGATAGTGTATTTATTAAACCTCTAAAAGTCGTTGCTGACGAGCGTGGATGGCTCATGGAGATCCTGAGGAGCGACGATAAAATATTTACGAAATTCGGTCAGGTCTATATTACAACGGCTTATCCAGGTGTTGTAAAAGGCTGGCATTATCATAAAAAGCAGACCGATAATTTCACCTGTGTTCACGGGATGATGAAAGTTGTGCTTTATGATGGCAGGGAGGATTCTCCAACATACAGGAATATCGTAGAATTATTCGCAGGTGAAAAAAACCCGATCCTTATAAGTGTGCCCCCGGGTGTTTACCACGGGTTCAAATGTATTGGCACTGAAACCGCATATTTTTTGAGTATTCCAACGCTACCGTATAACTACCAGGATCCCGATGAATACAGGCTATCCCCGGAAACCGATGAGATACCATACGACTGGGGACTCGCGCCGGGTCTTAAGCACGGATGATAACGAGAGGTAATTATTTTGAAATTGTTAGTCACAGGCGGTCTGGGTTTTATAGGAAGCAATTTTATCCGTCTTATGCTTGGAAAGTATCCAGATTACCATATCACCAATCTTGATCTACAAACGTATGCTGGAAACCCGGATAATCTCAAGGATATTGAACGATCTTCGAATTACACATTTATCCAGGGAGATATCTGCGATAGGGCTGTGGTGGATGAAGTCATGCAAAATGTTGACGTAGTGGTTCATTTTGCCGCTGAGAGCCATGTTGATCGCTCAATTGACGATGCTTCTGCCTTTGTCAGGACAAATGTCCTTGGCACATTCGTCCTTCTTGACAGCGCCCTGAAACATAATATAAAGAGATTTATTCATATTTCAACTGATGAGGTTTATGGAAGTATAAACAAAGGATCATTCAAAGAAACTGATATTCTAACGCCATCAAGCCCTTATTCTTCCAGCAAAGCAGGGTCTGACCTGCTTGCTCGATCATATTTCATAACACATAAATTGCCAGTGATAATTACAAGATGCACCAATAACTTCGGACCTTTCCAGTATCCTGAGAAACTCATTCCGCTTTTCATAACTAATCTTATTGAGAACAAAAAAGTCCCTGTTTACGGGACTGGCAAGAATGTGCGTGACTGGATATATGTTGAAGACCACTGTAAAGCTGTTGATTTCGTTCTTCATAAAGGCAAAGATGGTGAAATTTACAATATCGGTGGCGGGGCTGAAAAAACAAATCTTGAAATAACTGAAAAGATCCTTGCGATGCTTGTTAAGAATGACTCAATGGTGGAATACGTTAAGGATAGGCTGGGGCATGATCTGCGTTATTCTCTTGATTGTGGTAAACTGCAAAAGCTCGGATGGTCGCCAGAGCATGAATTTGATGATGCGCTTTCTGATACCGTAAAATGGTATATGAAGAATAAATGGTGGTGGGAAAAATTAAAACATTGATCTTCGGGGCTTCAGGTATGCTGGGGACTGAACTTTGTAGGGTGTTTCCCGATGCTGTAAAACTAAAGCATGCAGATATTGATATCCGGGACAGGGAGAAAGTCATTGATGCAATTATTGTGAATAGGCCTGATGTAGTAATAAACGCAGCCGCTTATACCGCTGTAGATGATTGCGAGGACAATCAGGAGCTGGCTTTTGATATTAATGGCAAAGCCCCGGGGTATATGGCGCAAGGATGTGTTATGAATAAAGCTAAGCTCATTCATTATAGCACTGATTATGTTTTTAATGGTTCCCGGAAGGAGTATTTTGAAGCGGATGTCACTGATCCTATCAATGTTTATGGGCGATCCAAGCTCATGGGTGAATTAAATATAATTAAGAATATGAGTAACTTCAGGATAATACGAACTTCATGGCTTTTCGGAATGCATGGCAAGAATTTTGTGGATACCATGCTTAAATTATCAAAAGAAATGACATCTGTAAAAGTTGTAAATGACCAGTTCGGAAAGCCGACTTATGCATATGATCTTGCAAAAAAAACTGAAGAGATCATCGTACTTGATCATGGTATATATCATATTACAAATGATGGTATATGCTCATGGTTTGAGTTTGCATCCTCTATCATCGATAATGCCACTCCGTGCACAAGTAAGGAATTTCCAAGAAGAGCAAGGCGCCCGGAATATTCTGTACTTGTCAATACTAAGACGACACCTATGAGACATTGGAGAGAAGCGCTATCTGAGTATTTAAAACTCAAAGAGAAAGGTATTAAGTACTTAGAATCGTGAGATATAACAAGGATTTGAATAATAGAGACCCGTTAATAAAAACTAATGTGATAATATGAAAGGCATAATACTCGCTGGCGGGACTGGTTCCCGCTTATACCCACTTACAAAGATCACTAACAAGCATTTACTTCCAGTATATGATAAACCCATGATATATTATCCTCTCCAGACTCTCATTGATGCAGGGATCACGGAGATCATGATCGTTTCAGGGCGAGGCCATGCGGGTCATTTCCTTGAACTTCTGGGTTCAGGGACGGAATTCGGTGTACATCTTACCTATGAGATACAGGAGGAAGCAGGAGGTATTGCGCAGGCTCTTGCCCTGGCTAAGGATTTTGCGGACGATGAACCGGTAACCGTGATACTTGGCGATAATATTTTCCAGGATAATGTAAAAAATGCGGTCATTTCTTTCAGATCAGGTGCGATGATATTCTTAAAGGAAGTGCCTGATGCAAAGCGTTTTGGCGTTGCTCAGATAAAAGGAAAGAGCATTATTTCAATTGAAGAAAAACCTGCCGAACCTAAATCCAATCTTGCAGTCACTGGATTGTATATTTATGATCCCATGGTTTTCAATATAATTCAAACACTTGCACCTTCTGGAAGGGGTGAACTTGAGATCACGGATGTAAATAATGAATATATCCGGATAGGAAAGATGAGCTTTTCCACACTTTCGGGATACTGGAGTGATGCAGGGACTTTTGAGTCATTATTTCGGGCAAGTGAACTTGTGCGAAATACCAGATCTGGCCTAAAATAATTAGATATATTTTTAGTTCCTAACTCATTATGTACATTTTTGAATATAAAGAATTGATAAAAAATCTTGTAATAAGCGACCTGAAGACGAAGTATTCAAATTCTGTGCTTGGATTTGCCTGGTCTATGCTGAACCCACTATTGATGATGCTCGTTCTATATCTTGTTTTCAATAACGTCTTTAAAAATAACCAGGAGCATTTTGCCCTTTATATCCTCATAGGCCTTACTGGCTGGCGATTTTTTGCTCTTGGGACCTCTATGGCAATGTCCTCGATTGTTGGAAGATCAAGCCTTGTCACAAAGATCTACTTGCCCCGGGAAATACTCACTCTTAGCGTTGTGCTATCTGCATTCATCAGTTCTTTCCTTGAATTCCTGGTGCTTATCCCTCTCCTAATTATATTCGGAGTAGGGCTATCAGCCACTATTCTTCTATTCCCTGTGCTGCATGTATTGTATTTCCTTATGGTGTATGGTATTGCACTTGCGCTTGCTTCACTTTTCGTGTATTACAGGGACCTAAACCAGATATGGGAAGTAATATTGCAGATAGGCTTTTTCCTTTCACCCATCGTTTATCCAATTTCGCTGATACCAGAGAAGTATAAGTTATATTACATGTTAAATCCCATTACAAGGTTAATCGAAATGTACAGGGATACTCTATTATATGGAAAGCTGCCAGTACTTGCTGATTTTGGCCTGGTGTTATTGTTTGGGGTAATTTTGTATATATTGGGGTCATGGCTGTTCAGGAAGCTTTCTCCAAGGTTTGCGGAAGAGGTATAGTATATTTCCCTATGATATCAAAGGATATTATTTCAATTGGATATTACTCCTTTCTTTATTTCCCTCGCTAGCGCCTCAAGTCTCTCAGGTACATCCTGTCCGCTTCCGATAATATTTACGAAAGCCGATCCAACAATAACACCATCAGCTCCTGCGTGTATGATCTGAGCGGCCTGGTCACCTGTTGATATTCCAAAACCTACAGCTTTGGGTGTGGCAGTCTTTACTCTCTTTATAAGCTCACCTGTAGAAGTTGCTACATCAGACCGCGCCCCTGTGACGCCAAGGCGTGCCACAAGATAAATAAAACCTGCCCCCTCTGCCAGTATATGTTCCATCCTTGTTTCTGTGGTCGTGGGAGCCACAAGATATATCAAATCAACTTCGTTTTTCCGGCAGATCTGCAACAGATCGCCTGATTCTTCAGGCGGCAGATCCGGGACTATTATTCCGGAAATTCCAGATGCAGCACAGTCTTTAACGAATTTTTCAAGCCCTCTTTTAAATATCAGGTTATAATACGTCATCACGATTAACGGAATATGAAGCTTAAGAGATGAAACTGTCCTGAAATAAAGATCAGGAGTCATGCCGCCATCAAGTGCTCTCTGGATTCCTGCCTGTATCGTTGGGCCATCAGCAACAGGGTCTGAGAAAGGTAATCCTAGTTCAATTATATCCACACCTCCGCGAACAAGCGCTGTCACGTATTCTTTTGTTCCTTCAGGAGTTGGATCACCCGCGCAGATATACGCTATCAATGCCCCTTCATTTTTCGCTTTGAGTTGTTTGAACTTCTCCGCGATTCTCATGTTCTCATCCCCATCACGGTTTCAAGGTCTTTATCCCCTCTTCCTGAAACGTTTACCACGACAATATCCCCGAGTTCCCCCGAAGCAACAGCCTTCTTGACATAAGCAAGAGCATGAGAAGATTCAAGAGCCGGGATTATTCCTTCAAACCTGCACAGGTCGTGGAACGCATCAAGAGCTTCGCTGTCCATCGAATAGCATGGTTTGAGCCGTCCAATGTCAGCCAGATATGCCAGTTCAGGCCCTACACCTGCGTAATCCAGTCCTGCTGCTATTGAACTTGATTCAAGTATCTGTCCATATTTGTTCTGCAAAACTTTTGTGCGCATACCGTGTAGCACGCCATCTTCGCCTGTACACAGGGTAGCAGAATGAAGAGCCTCTTTGTCCGTTGTTTTCATACCGCTGCCTCCGGCTTCAACCGCGAAAAGATCCACATCTTCCTCAACAAAAGGATGGAATATTCCCATGGCATTGCTGCCGCCGCCTGTGCACGCCACTATCGAATCAGGGAAACGGCCTTCTTTTTCCAGGATCTGCAATCGCACTTCTTTTCCGATAACGCTCTGGAAATCCCGCACCATGGTCGGAAAAGGATGAGGCCCGACAACTGAGCCGATCATGTAATGAGTGGTTTCGACATTTGCCACCCAGTCGCGCATGGCTTCATTGATGGCGTCTTTTAAGGTCTGTGAGCCGCTTTTTACCGGGATCACTTTTGTTCCCATCAATTCCATCCGGTAAACATTCATGCGCTGGCGCACGGTATCTTTTGCGCCCATGTAAACTTCAGTCGAGACACCAAAACATGCACCGGCCATAGCGCATGCGGTGCCGTGCTGACCTGCCCCAGTCTCAGCGATGATCCTTTTTTTTCCCATGTATTTTGCAAGAAGACCCTGTCCTAGCGTGTTATTTAACTTATGAGCGCCGCCGTGTACGAGGTCTTCGCGTTTTAAATATATCTTGATCCCATATTCTTTGCTCAAATTCTTAGCTAAATATAATGGGGAAGGGCGTCCTGCAAAATCCTTCAGGTAATGATCCAGTTCAGCATTGAAAACAGCGTCGTCTTTGTATTTTTCATAATAGTCCGTAAGTTCAAGAAGCGCTGGCATCAATATTTCCGGAACATATTGACCGCCGTATTTGCCAAATTTGGTTGAAGTAAGTGCTTGACTCATGATCTCAATTATCCTGTTCGCTCTAATGCATGTACTAATTCGTAAGTCTTTTCGTAAACATTTCCCTGCATTATAGATGTTCCCACAAGTATCGCATCAGCGCCTGCCTGTATCATACGTCCGGCATCTTCAGGTGATGATATCCCGCTTTCGCTTATAATTATCCTTCCACTTATAAGTGGGGCAAGTTTTTCTGTTGTTGTTATGTCAACCTTCATCGTGGTAAGATCCCTGTTATTAATACCGATTATTTTTGTGGAAGTTGACATTGCTTTTTCAAGTTCATCCTGATTATGCACTTCAACGAGGGGTTCCCTGCCTGATGATATGGCTACATTTACGAACTCATCCAATTCATCTCCAAGGACCCCGGCGATAAGAAGGATAAGATCACTTTCAACTTCATGTATCTGGTTTTTTTGTATTATGAAATCTTTCCGAAGCACCGGTATTTTGACTTTTGGCCTTACTGATTCCAGATTTTTTATACTGCCTTTAAAAAAATTCGGTTCTGTAAGGACTGAAATTGCCGCTGCACCTGCTGATTCCATCTGACAGGCGATATCTTCAGCTTCAAGCGGGGTGACATCCCGGATGAACCGTGAAGGTGAGGACGGTTTTACTTCTGATATCACAGGAATGAGATCTTCCTGAACTCTTTGATCTATATATTTCTTGAAGTCTCTTGATACTATTTTTCTTTTATTTATTGTCGAAGGAATTCTTCTTCGAGTTGAGTTGAGTATTTCATTGATTATCTGGTGCATAAATATCAGTTATATTGTACATTTTAGTACACTGATGTACAATTATGTTCAATTATGTTTATTGTATTTAAGGCTTTTGATATTCACCATAAAGTTTATCTGCATATATATCAATTAAGTTGAATATGTTCAACTGCATAAATTAATGTGGTTAGCATGTGAACAAACTCTTAGGAGATATTAATCTTAACTTTTACAAAGTTGTATTTATGGTTCTTAATTGTTTTAAATATATATTAAAGAGGTTAGAACGGAATAGTTATTACGCTATTCCATAAAAATTATGGAAAATTTTAAAAATCTGGGCATTAGTGAGCCCGTTTTGAGATCGATCAAAGATGAAAAATTCGAAAACCCCAGCGAAATACAGGAAAAATCAATTCCTTTGATCGTTGCTGGAAAAGATGTTATAGCAGGATCTGCAACAGGTTCAGGAAAAACGCTTGCGTTCGCTTCCGGGATACTGAAAACATGCGAAAAAGGAAAGGGTATCCAGGCTTTGATCCTGACCCCAACGCGTGAACTCGCAGAACAGGTAGCACAGGCTATATCGAAATTTTCAAAGTACAGACCATTAGAAGTTATTGCAGTCTATGGAGGCGTAGGGATCAATCCACAAATAAGAGGATTGCAGACCGCAGATATTGTAGTGGGGACACCCGGCAGGATCCTTGATCATGTTGAACGAGGAACGATCAGGTTCGGTAGGGTAAAGACCCTTGTACTGGATGAAGCTGACCGTATGCTGGATATGGGATTTAAAGATGATGTCGAAAGAATTATCCGGAAATGCCCGACAGAAAGGCAGACTCTTTTATTCTCTGCAACGATCTCAAAAGAAGTCGTCCAGCTTTCAAAAAGCTATATGAATAAACCCCTCCAGGTCTCAGTTGATTCTTATGTTGACCCGAAAAAACTCGTCCAGACATTTTATGATATTGGGGATGAGCTGAAATTTTCATTACTGGTACACTTGCTCAAGAATGAGACCTCAAATCTTGTTATGGTATTTTGCAATACCAAGAGAAATACAGACAAAGTTACAAAGAATTTACGACAATCGGGTATAGATGCCCTTGCGATCCATGGCGGATTGACACAGAACAAGCGCAATGATGTATTGAGTTCTTTCCATTCCGGAAGGATCGGCGTCCTTGTATGCACTGACGTAGCTGCAAGAGGTCTTGATATCCCGGGTGTGTCTCATGTGTATAACTACGATATCCCACGCGAGAGCAAAGGATACATCCACAGGATCGGAAGGACAGCCAGGGCCGGGGCAGAAGGTAAGGCTATCAATATACTTTCAAGAAGCGATTATGATAATTTTACAAGAGTTTTGAAAGAAAACGATGTGGAAATATCTGAAGAGATATTGCCTGCCTTCCAGAAGATCGCAATAAAAATGCCTGAAAGAGGATCAAATAAGCCTTTTATAAGAAGAGAGCAAATCAGTAGCAAACGCAGGCTTCGTCAGGACAGGTCAACTCCACAAAGACGGGCCAGGCGTAACTGACCCAACTTTTATATCACCTCAAATTAAAATAGTTCCTTATGGGAACCGTTAGTACAAAGAAAAGGCTTGAGATCATCGAAAGAGACGTTATTCCTTCAATGTTCGTCGGTGTACTTTCAAAAGATGATAAATGGCTGGAACATACCCTGAATGAGACACTTCCACTTCTTGAAGAGCGCTCACTTCGCCTGGCGCAGGATTGCATAAGATCCGGGGAATGCGCACAGGATGATCCTCTTGTTGATAAGAACAGGATCAGGAAATTGTTTAAGGATACACGATCGAAACTTGAAAAGGAGCATGTAACAAGAGAATTAAAATCAAGATTCAGTCATTAACTATATATTATGAAATTACGATTAATCCAATGTGCTGGAACTTTCAAAAAAAGAGTTCGAGGAAGAATATTCGAAATGGATGAGCCTTGCCGCTAAAGATATTGCCTTTTCCTTGAACAGGTTAAAGCCAGATGACCTGAAAAAGATAATCTCACGCAATGAACAATATCTTGAAAAACCTGAATCTGTTTTTGGCCCTTCGGGAATTGAACCGATCAAAAAGTTAACCACACAAAACATCCTTTTTCTGTCAACCGATGCCATCGTCTTCTCTCAGAGCATCTTTGCTCCGTTCCCGGGTGTTTTTGATTATGCTGTCGCCCTGAACAGGCGTTACTATATCGAAGGTTCCTGGTATTCAATAATAACCCTGAATTCCACTTACCTGGAGGAAGCGAGCCAGACCATTTTGAAATATGCGCTTTTCCATGAACTCCTGCAAAAAGAGATATATGAAGAGAATATGAGAAATGGAATCCGAAAGTTCTCTCCTGAGGAAAAAAGAAAAATAAGCAACGAGACACTGGATAAAGCAATAGAAAGTTCGGGGATATCACCAGAAGAACTAATGACCGAAAAAGATCTTATGCTTAAGATCTCATCGAATTGTCCCCTTATCCCCAAACCTTTTGCTGAAACAGCGCTATATCATTATGTTGAAAATAACCTTGAAGAATTGAAGGATTATCGAGAAAAAAGCAGTACCGAAAAAGAGGATACTATTGGAAAGAAGCTGAATTCTGATTTTAAGGACTGGCTTGATTTTTCAAAAGACACATACAGGAAATTCCTGAAAGAAGTAAAAAAAGAAATAAATTATATGGATTATGGATACGCATGAAGATAATAGCGATTTCAGATACACACATAAGTTCAGGGTCGATCATTGATTATTTACCTGAAGGACTTATGAAACTGATGAAAACAGCTGATATCGTAATCCATACGGGGGATTTTATCACAAAACAGGTTTATGACGAGCTAAAAGCATTTTGCAGGCTTGAAGCGGTTCACGGAAATATGGATGAAATGAAATTAAAGATTTTGCTGCCTGAAAGGAAATCGATCGATGTGGGTGGTGTAAAGATCGGAATAGTACATGAAGCAACGCTATCGATCAATGATACGACCGGCGCGCGATACCTGGCAAAAGAAATGGATGTTGACATTCTTATTTTTGGACATATCCATAAACCGTTGATCGAAAAAAGCGATGTGCTCCTTGTTTGTCCTGGAAGTCCCACATCCCCCAGATTATCAGAGCTCTCAGCGGTAGAACTTGTGATCCAGAACAGGGAGATCACAGGAAAAGTTATCACTTTTGAAGGAACCCGTTGCTCTTCAATTGAAAGTATGAAGGATTTTCACGCAAGATCCCTGAAGACTCCTGAAAAATAGCAAGTAATTCAATCCAGGTGTCTATTCAGCATTTATCCTTGCAGCTCTTATTAATTCCCCCGTCATTTCAGGTAATCTATCGCCCAGCTTCCTGGGTTTTCTGGGTTTGCAGTTTTCAAGAGCATACGCAAAAATAATAGGGATGCCAACCGTTGCATCAAGATAGGGGACTACATTTCCCTCTCCGGCTTTTGGGATCTTTCCCCATGATTTCCCTTCATTTATCGTTGCACCTGAAAGTCCCCCTATATCCGGGCGGTCAGTTGTCACCTGTATCACATAATTCTCTCCAGGACATTCCATTCCGATGATCTGTGAGATCATAGGCCCTGTTTGCTGAAGGAAATTTTTTGGAACCCCCCCGCCAACTTCAAGCACTCCGCGAGGGATATCGTTTATCATGCTATCATGAACGATAGCAGCGCTTTCAAGAACATCCATGGTCGGGCTCGGGTCGATAAAATCACAGGGATCAAGATCTTTTGAGTCTGAGTTCCTATTCGCCATGATCGGCAGGTAACTTGTACCCATCCCGACCGATGAATCCGCAAAGCTGGGGACAAAAACTGGAACTTTATTTTTTGATGCGCAGGCGATAAATGATTTATCTGGATAAGCTGCAGTTTCTAAAACCCCTTCTCCAAGAACTTTATAATAATGGGCAGTTGAAAATTTTTCAGGGAATTTATTTTTTTCTGCGGCCTTACTTGTAAGCGCCTGGATGATCTTATCCTGGGCAATAAGAGTCTTTTGCATGTCTATATAGACATCATAAATACGAACAACATCATGTTTTGCAAGTTCATTATCATCCGCTGAATAATCCCCCTGGTGAACGGGAAGTTCGTAAGCAAAATGAAGATCATGGTATGTGTTCGCACCAGTTGTAACGATCCAATCGATAAAACCTTTCTCGATCATTCTAATGATCCCCCCGCCCATACCGACCGGGGTCATTGCACCCGCGAGGGTTAAACAAACGGTCGAGTTTTCATCTATCATCGACTTGAAAAGATGGCATGCCTGTGCCAGGCGTTTGGCATTATATCCCATCCCATCAAAAATTTCATCTACAAGCTGTGTTACTGACATTTTTTCATTCATTGTGAATGGCGAGATCGATTTTCCATTCCAGTGATCATGTTCTTTATTTTTCATTTATACGCTCATTCCAAAATGATATCTTTAATATAATTTATACATTTAATATACAGTTATAACTTTTCAAGGTCTTTAAAATCCATTATAGTTGATATTGGATATGTATCGACATAAATTCCACTTTCCTCAACAGCCGCCATGATATTTGTTCCTGCATAAACCACTACTCCGACTTTTCCAGCGTCAACTTGTGCATTTAGCACTGATCTTCCGGCTTCTCCGACCTGCGTAACATCAGCTATACCCATGCTCATTGCCGATCTTAATATATTTTCAGCCTCGTTGACAGACGATGCGGGTATCTCGCGAAGATTAGCCAGAAGCATGCCAGAACCTGTTTCCACAGCATCAAGTACTCGTGTCATTTTCTTTGAAATGAATATAGTCATCGGATCAATAGAAGTACCATTATAGACAATAATATCTTCAAACCCGGTTGGCTTCCTGTTTTCTACATTCAGTAATCCGCCATATTTGGGTGTAACGGGAATGCCCCTCTTTAGTAATATCCCGTCTATTGTTATGCTGCACATCGTAGCGATCCCTACCTTACCTTCCGGGATATTAAGATCCAGGAATGAAGTTCCCTCTTCCATTATTTTGATATACGGGCTGAAGGAATAACCTTCATTTATAACATGGCGCATTATTTCCACTGTTCCATCAAGATCTTTCTTATCGATGATGGATGTGTTGATTATCACATTTCCCTGCTTTGTTTTCAGATCAAAAGTCGTATCATAAATAAGTTTTTCAATTCTTGTGATGATAAAACCCATCCTGTCGCCAACAAGGGCATTTTGGAGTTCTTTTTTCCCCCTGTCTGTTATGATCCTCCCGTCATAGCCCTGGCGTTTGGTAAGACCCCGTTCATCCAGTATCCTGAGGTGATAACGGACGCCCCTTTCTCCTATAGGGTATCCGCGTTCATTCATTTTATCGGCGATCAGACGCGCACCTATAGGCTCCTGATTCTCATAGAGTATCCTCAATATCTCTATGAGTTTCCTTTGAACCATTGAGTCTATAGTTGTCGTGCTCATTGTTTTAATATACCTTATTTATCAGATCAGGTTCAGGTAACGCTTGATCTCCCAGTCATGCACTCGTATCCTGTAAGCATCCCATTCGGCTCTTCCCAGCCTCATGAAATCTTCGAAAACATGTTCACCGAGTGCATTCCTTACAACACTATCTGTTTCAAGATTATCCAGCGCATCTTTAAGGTTTCCAGGTAAGGATTCTATTCCATGCGCTTTTCTTTCCTTATCATTCAGGTGGAAAAGGTTGAGTGTTGTTGGCTCCCCAGGATCGATCCTTTTCTCCACCCCGTCAAGGCCAGCCATAAGAATGACGGCAAATGACAGGTATGGATTGCATGCAGGATCTGGGCTTCTTAGCTCAACTCTTGTGCTTGAGCCTCGTGCAGCAGGAATGCGTATCATGGAAGAGCGATTAGCGCCTGACCAGGCAATATAGACCGGAGCCTCATATCCAGGAACGATCCTCTTATAGCTGTTCACGATCGGGTTTGTGACTGCCGTGAATGATTTTACGTGTTTCTTCAATCCGCCTACGAAGTGGCGCAAAGTGTCGCTTACTTTCATATCTTTAGATTCATCATAGAAAGCATTCTCGCCATTCTTAAAGAGTGAGATATTGGTGTGCATACCAGAACCGTTTATCCCGAATATGGGTTTTGGCATGAATGATGCATGCAGGCCGTTCTTTTGCGCGATGGTCTTCGTGACGAACTTGAATGTGATAACATTATCAGCCGTCTTTAGGGCATCGCTATATTTGAAGTCGATCTCATGCTGACCTATTGAAACTTCATGATGTGAAGCTTCTATGTTGAATCCCATTGTTTCAAGATTATTTACGATCTCCTGACGAACGTCTTCTGCCTGATCAACAGGCGGGAAATCGAAATATCCTCCAAGATCGTGTGGTATGACCGTCGCCTCTCCATTTGCAGTTTTCTTGAAGAAGAAGAATTCAAGTTCAGGACCGGTGTTCATTACATAACCCCTCTTAGCAGCCTGCGCGATCGCTCTTTTCAGGACATAACGCGGATCACCTTCGAAAGGTTTGCCATCCGGCCTGTGGACATCACAAATAAGTCTTGCTACTTTACCTCCACTTACATCCCAGGGAAGAATGTTGAAGGTATCATAATCTGGTTTCAGGATCATGTCAGATTCTTCTATCCTGACAAATCCTTCGATAGACGAACCATCAAATGCTATTCCTGTAGTTAGGGCTTTTTCGGCCTGGGATACGGGGATACCCACGTTCTTTACATTTCCACCTATATCGACAAATTGCAATCTTAAGAACCTTACATGGTTCTCTTCTATTGAATTTAATATTTCTTCTTTTGTAATTGCCATATTCATCACTGATCTTTTTGACTTTATTACTATTTGTTATTATAAATCATTATGCGTAATTAATAGTGTCCTGTTTATCGTTCCAACTCTTCCAATTCCGCTTTTCCATGAGATTTTATATTCTGAAACATCTGTTACCGGTTTTTCCATTATATCTTCTCCTTTATTGGTTTGATCACAGCATATGGTTTTTTAAATATGGATATGTTTGACCGACTATAGGCTACCGTTTGTATATTTATATAGTTTTCTATGGGTTGAATAACCCGATCGTCTTCCCCAGAGTATCAATAAACTTCCTAGCTTCATCCTCTGTATTGTACATATAAAGAGATGCCCGCACAGCAGCCTCACATTTGTGATAATTGAACCATGAGTGGACGCAGAAAGCCCCTGATCGCACTTCTATGTTCTCGGTTTCATCAAGAACAAGGGCAATATCATGAGCATCACCACCTTTTGGAAGCTTTACCGTGAATGAAATGATGCCCCCCCGTTTAGCTGGTTCCTGGGGTCCTATGATATTCAATCCTGGGAGGTCTTTTATACCCTTCGTAATAATGGCATTTATGCACTTTTCGTGCTCTTCAATATTCGAAAGTCCCACGCTGCTGATGTAATCCACTGCAGCGCCTGAACCTATGATACCTGCGTAATTTTGAAGACCTGCCTCGAATTTCTCTGGCGGCGGCAGGAATTTTGCTCCGTCATAGGTGGTATCGGTTACGGTATCTCCCCCAACTATAAAAGGAGCCATCTGTTCCAGCAAATTATGCTTTCCGTAAAGGACACCCATGCCTGTAGGGCCAGCCATCTTATGTACCGAAAGAGCAAAAAAATCAACATCAAGCGCCTTTACATCTATGGGTTTATGGGGTGCGCTCTGGGCGCCGTCAAGCATTACGAGAGCGCCAAAGTCATGGGCGATATTTATTATTTCCCTGGCAGGGATCGTGTAGCCATCTAGGTTAGCTGTGTGTACCATGCTCACAAGCCTGACATTCTTGTTTTTATGAAGGATATTCTCAAAAGCATCAAGATCGAACGTATTATCTGCATTTGAATACACAACAATATGCTTTATTCCTCGTTTGTGAACCTGCGCCTGCCATGGTACCAGGTTTGAATTGTGTTCTCTGTCTGTGGTCAGGACAATGTCGCCTTTCTTAAGATCCAATGAATTGGCAATAAGATTGATCCCTTCTGTAGTGTTTCTTGTAAAGATAATTTCTTCCGGGCATGATGCGCCGAGGAATTTCTGGATCTTCTCTCTGGCCTGCGTAACTTTCTCATCCACTTTTTTTGCCATCTTGTGAATCGAACGCCCGCCGCACACAGGATATTGATTATAATATTCATCCATTGCATTGATGACCTGTTTTGGTTTCAGGGTCATGCATGCGTTATCAAAATAAATGGGATATTTGTCATTCCATTTTTTCGAAAGTGCGGGAAAGTCTCGACGGATTTTCTGGATGTCCATAATGGTTATACTGGTTGTTAAGATGTGATATATATTTTGGTAGTAGGATGATCAGACTTTCAGTTACTTTTTTTATATCATTGTCAAAAGGAAAACGATGAGCTGACCATTAAATCCTGAAAAAAGAGGGATCAAAAGATTATCATCCATCTTGTTTGTTATAGTTTCGACAAAGGTAGCAGTAAAAGCCATTACAAATATTACTATCCAGTTTTCAAGAAATAATGCTCCAATCACAATATCGACAATGAACTCTGATGCACAACCTTCAATAGCCCTGTTTTTCAACCCGGGTATCCAGGTGCGTCCGAAAGCCTTACCAAAAAGGGCGGCAGAAGCATCGCCGAATGTGGTCATAAGGATCGCGGCCGATGCTATATCCTGCGGAAAAACAGATATTGCGATTATACATCCTATCGTGAAAAACACATGTCCTGCCATCCGGTCTGCCTCTTTTGCCCGAAAAAGTGAGTGAAATAAAGGCAGCTTTTTCCCCCATTCAAGCCTGAAATATTCAAGCTCAAGCGTCACGATCAAATAAAATGTAAGCAAGTACAGAACAGGTTGCTTCCCGTAAAAATAATATGTCAGGACTATTATGATCGAGGTCAGATGTACCATTTTTCTTTTAAGTTCATATATAAAATCATCTCGATCCATATCATCCCATCCTGTAATTTTTTTATTATTATTCACTTATTTTTTTGCATAAGTGTCAGATATATTATCCTGTTCGTTCTCCTATATGGAATATTCGATTGATAACTGTTGCTGCATAAGCAATAACGACAACAAAGAACATGTATATCGCCCTATCGATCAATGAAACCACAGCAGCAGTAGTTACCGGTACCCCTACCATGGAATAGATCCCTATCATGATCAACTCTTTTACCCCCAAACCTCCAGGTATCAGGAGAATAGAAATTATCCACAGGGTCAGCGTGAGTGAAACGATTAGGCTGAGAATAGTGATGTTATACCCTACGCTTCGGAATATCACGTATGCTTTTGCATAAATGAACACAAACATTATGATCGAAAGACCTATATCTCTCATGACTATCCTTTTGTCCCTCAGGATCACCCCATAGGTTTTTTTAAATTCAATAATGCCTTTAATTACGAGTTCTTCGAATTTCTGGTAAGTATACCTGTTCCGGATGAATTTCAAAGGGGTAAGATCATAAATTCTTTTAAGAATTGAGTAAAAAACCCGGACAATGGTGGTTCTTTTTATCCTGTGCTTTGACATATATGCAAAAACAGATAGCATAAACAGTATTATCGCAATTGATTCCAGGAGGATCGATAGCCACCAGGGTATTTTCAGGAACATTATTATAAATAATAATGAAAAGACAACAGGGATGGAAAAAACAAATGCGTTCGTTGTCTGGTCAATTACAATAGTGGCATACCAGTTCCCATGTTCATGATCTTTTGTAATATTCTTAAGGAACATCGCTCTTCCAAAACCCCCGAATGTCCTTGCGCGAAGTACATTAGAATTCAGGCAATTTCCTGACATGAGTCCCAGGAAAAGCGTTGTGAATTTTACGTTTTCAAGTTTATTTGCGATGAATTTCCATTTCCATGTCCATACGAGAAAACCTGCAAGATCAAGAAGAACAGCCAGGACTAAAAGATCCAGATTTATTGAACGCAGAATAAGAACGAGATGTTCAAAATCGATAAGCAGAAGTATTAAGATCAACGCTGCAAATCTGGCTATGAAAATAATATTACCAAGCTTCATTACACTTTAATCTGCGCGGGTTGGTATAAACTAGGATGATCAGATTAGATATTTCAGACTATAGATGAGTAAAAAGAGAAGCCAGGTCAATTATCTTACTCTTGTTCCTTCCTTGACTTCTTTAGCCGGCAAAAGCAGTACTGTTTCCTCAGAATCAGCCGCAAGCACCATTCCGCACGATTCCACTCCAAAGAGCTTTGCAGGCTTCATGTTCGCCATCACGACCACCTGGCGTCCAATAAGATCTGCGGCTGAATGGGATTTTGCAATACCTGCAACTATCTGGCGCTTTTCACCGATATCGACTTCCAGTTTCAGGAGTTTATCCGAACCTTTGATGTTTTCTGCAGACAACACTTTTCCTATCCTGATATCAAGTTTCTGGAAATCTTCGTAGGTAATTTCAGTCTTCTCTTCTTTTGTTTCTTCAATTTGTTTTTTCTCTTTTGACATTGCGATCTTGATCCTTTTATCAAGGATAGCTTCCATTTCCTTGATCTTCTTGTCCTCTATCTTTGTGAATAATATTTCAGGTATTCTGAGTTCCCTCGACGGGAACTCAGTCAATGCATCTTCGAATCTTTTGCTGTGAACATCACCAGGGAGTGCGAGCTGTTTCCAGGCTTTTTCCATATTTCCTGGAAGTATTGGTTCAAACAGAAGCACAAGCGCCTGTCCTATCTGGAGGCAGTTCTTTACAACATGAGCGCATGCCTCTTTGTCCTTCTTAATAAGCGCCCAGGGTTCATGGGACTGGAAATATGCATTTCCGTACTGGGCAAGTTCCATCATTGAATCTGTGGCTTTTTTGAATTCATATTCATCAAAAGCGCTAACTACTGTATCAATTGTGGCTTTTATTTTTGCAAGGACCTCCTCGTCGATCCTGCCCTCCGGCACTTCGCCAAAGTTCTTATGGGTAAAATGCTGCGTCCTGTGCAGGAAATTCCCCAGGGCACCAACAAGCTCGTTATTGACCTTTTCCTGGAAAACTTTCCATGAAAAATTCAATTCTTTCGTATGCGATGTATAGTTGGCAATATAATACCGCAAAAGATCAGGATGGAAACCATGGTCAAGATAATCCTCATCCACCCATACTACAAATCCACGGCTCTTTGAGAACTTCTTATCATCGATTTTCAGCATGCCTGAAGCAACAACAGCCCATGGCTGTGTGTATCCGGCTCCTTTTAGCATCGCAGGCCAGAAGATACAGTGATGATAGGTGATATCCTCGCCTATGAAATGAATGATCCTGGAATCACCTTTCCAAAATTTCTCCCAATCCCCGCCTGTTTTTTTAGCCCATTCTTCTGTGAATGAAATATAACCGATGGGCGCATCCACCCATACATAAACGACAAGGTCATCATGACCAGGGAACCTGACGCCCCATTCAAGATTCCTGGTTATGCACCAGTCTTTTAATTCCTGTGCCCACACTTTTGCATAATTTATGGCGTTTGAGGTTCCACCCAGGGTTTTCAGGTAATCAGAGAGAAAATCCCCAAAAGCTGACAGTTTGAAAAAGAAATGCTCCTGTTCCCGATACTGTGCGGGATTCCCGCATATCCGGCATTTTGCACTTTTGATCTCTCCCGGCTCAAGATGCTTCCCGCATCCCTGGTCGCATTCATCACCGCGCGCGGTTTTTCCGCAATGAGGGCATATCCCCTCTACATACCGGTCAGGAAGGAATCGCTCATCATGCGGGCAGTAAGCAAGCTTTATGACCTGCGGATATACGTAACCGCCTTTTATCAGGGCTTCAACGATGCTGTTCGTTCGTGCATGATTTGTGGGTGAATCAGTATTTCCAAAAAAACTGAATTCCACCTCCATTGCCTTGAAGATCGTCTCAAAATGCTTATGAAATTTATTAACAAGTTCTGTTGGTGTGATCTTTAGCTCCTCTGCATTTACCACAATTGGTGTTCCATGAGCATCTGACCCGCAAACAAATTCTGCCTCTTGCCCCTGTTTGCGCAAAGACCGTACGAAAATATCTGCAGGGACATAGGTGCGAAGGTGCCCGATGTGGCATTTGCCATTAGCATAGGGAAGCCCGCATGTTACAAGGACGGGTTTATCAGATGGAAAGTTGGACATGGGTGCTACATGGGATTTCTTTATAAAATATGTTTCTGTAGAAGATATATTAATTATAAAGATAAACATACCCTTAATCCATGCCAATACAACCTCGAACTGCTCCTCGATATGACCTTTTATTTGCAGAAGGAACATTTAACGGGACTCTGCTCATCGGACCAGATCCACTTGGAAAGACTTTTGATTATGGGGTGTTCATGGAAGCCAGGCGAAGGCTGAAACTCAATGGAATGAAAATGACGGATAGCAAACGGGGGATCGAGGAATATGAAAAATATTTTAATTTTCAAGGCACAAAAATAAAAGCCCGGCTTCGACTTGTGCATGGTCGAAATTACGGAAAGAACCTGCAGGAACTCTGGCGTGATGCACTTACGCATGATGATCTCATTTACCTGAAAACCCATGCAGGATATGGAAAACACCTGAGTTTAAGCGATGATGTAAGTTACTTCACGGATGCTTTAAAAGAAATGTTCAATGATCCCGATCGTAAACCCTACCAGTTATTTTATCTTGATTGCTGCAAAAGCGAGATGTATTACAGGGATATTTTTCGCGAGTATGTTGGGGGTGGGATCGATCTGATCCTGCATAAGTGGTTCTGCGATTACAGGAAGATCGCGCCAGTTATAGCTCTTATCAAAGAACTGATGGACGGTTCAGATGTTGAGAGAATAATTTCAAAGATGAATGAAGAATACGGGATCGTTCACTTTGACCAGGAAGATGCGCCTGAGGATAGGAGGCTGGATCGGAAGATGATGACTTTTTCCTTTAGCCAGATATGAAATATTGTGTATATTAAAATTAAGATTCAACGATACTGGATTCCTTTAAAATTTTAACGGTTCTAAGCACTCGTACCACTCTCTTTGGCTGCTTGCTTCCATACACTTACAACCGCCCGTATCAACTCGTTTTATGTTAAGGAGTTTCCTAAAATTGCACCATAGAAAATTACAGTTAAATAATCTTTAATTTCCTAGAATGAAGATTGGGAAAGCAGCATGATATGGAGTGGTGGTATAGAAAAAGTTTATCCTGCTGCTTTCCTCCAGATTCTACATTATTTTTTGAGGATATAAATGGTATAACCCATTATTAAAAATTGATAATCGTAGATAATATTATATTGAAATAACGATTAACATCACACTATCATGGCCGCACATTTTATTGACAACTTTACTGCAAAAAAAGTTCCAGGCGGAAAGGTTGCAATTTATGGGCAGGAGAGAAACGGGGAGGAGGACATCCAGAGAATTGTTGATGCTTATGATAAATATGAAAATATTGACAGGTTTGCACATGTCGCTTCACCCGATGAGATCAAGGAAAATGAATATAACCTGAATATCCCAAGATATGTGGACACATTTGAAGAGGAAAAGCCTGTTGACATGGATGCGGTCAAGGAAAATATCGCAAACATCAAACTGGAGCTTGCAGAAGTTGAGGTTAAGATGCAGAAGCAGCTTGATGAACTTGGGTTGTAGTTGGGGTTATGAAAATGAATACATCGCAAGATGTTTCCATCGCATCGCCGAAATACCGGCAGTTCATTGAGCAACTGAAAGGCCGCGTATTATCCGCCCGCCTCTGTGCAGCACGTGCGGTCAATTGCGACCTGATCCTGCTTTACTGGGACATTGGGCGTGGGATTGTGGAAAAGTAGCAAGCACTTGGATGGGGTGAATCGGTAGTAGAAATGGTGGCAGCAGACCTGCAACAGGCGTTTCCTGGCACAACCGGCTTTTCGCCGAGAAATTTACACATTCTATTGGGAAAAAGAGATAAAATGGAGGAAAATATGAATAGGAAAATTTTAACAATATTACTTCTGGCAACAGTAGTGATAATTCTGGGAGTTTCGGCATCTTTTGGATACCCTGCGTACCTGAAGAACATGAACGAAGTCTATGGTAATGGTTCATGCTCTATATGCCATGAAAATGGTCCTAGCGGTGGACCACGTACATCTTACGGAACATTATTTGAGGGCCAGCCTAACCATGCTGACAATGCAAGTGCGGCCATAATAGCAATAGGGCAACCTCCCACAACAGCTACAAATATGACGAATATCCCGGATGTAGATGAAACAAATGAAAACGAAACAAATGCAACAGAAATTGCAATTGAAGCAGGAAATTTCACGCCAGTAAATACTGTTGTCGAAACTGCTACTCCTGTAGTGACTACAATTGAACCAACAGTTCCAGTATCAACGACTAAGCCATCTCCGGGATTTGGAATAGTAATGTCTGTAGTGGTCGTCTTATCGATAACATATCTATTTGGAAAGAGAAGGTAAGATAAGAGATTATCTTCTCTGTTCTATTAAATGAAAGTGTATGATCGGTCTTTTTATCGTCAGTTTTTTATCGTCCATAATACCAATACCTACTGAAGCTGTCGTGTTCGGATTGCTTAGGAGGAAATTTTCTGAAATATGGTGCATTATTACTCCTGGTCTCTCCATGGATCCCTATTGTTTGCAACCTGGCTCCATAGTTGCTGGAATACAAAATTATAACTCAAAAATGTTCCTGATCATAATTTCAATAGCGAATATTATCAAGTGTTTTGCAATTGTTTATCTTTCTATCAAAATTATTGACTTGTGGGCGATATTAACGAAGGGAACATTATTCAACTGATTTGAAACGATGAATATATTATAAAATGCAACATTGAAAAATAACAATACTCAGCGGAGTATAGGAGATATACAATATGAATGTGAAATTAGTTTTATTAGTTGTGTTAACTTTAGTAATTATAGGAGTTCCGGCATCGTTTGCGCGCTCCCAATATGTACCAAGTCTTAATGCAGAGTATGGCGTAAGTTCTTGCGGAACATGCCATGTTGATCCAAATGGCGGTGGAACCCGAAACTCATATGGAAAACTATTTGAAAGTCAGACTATCCATCGTACTGATCCCGGTGCAGCACTTATAGCAATAGGAGCGCCACCAAATGCAAATCCAACAGTTACAGCAACTGCTACAGCCACACCTGAACCTGCAGTTACCTCAACACCAACAACGACTCCTGCAGCCCCAGGATTCGGAATTGGACTATCCCTTATCGGATTATTTGCATGGTCTGTCCTCACAAAACGCAAGACTAAATAATATAATAATAGTTGGGAAGATTTAGATAGGATAGGAGTGATAAAAAAATAGATTTTTATCTTCCCAACTATTTATTCGTACATATGCGAACTCAGTATATATTGATTATGACTATTCCCAAAAAGTGATAATGGAGGAATTCGTGAATTTCAAAAAATTACATAATATTGTTCCTTTATTGATGTCTATTCTGGGAATTTATGTGTTTTCCCTGGGTATAGTATCAGTGATTTCTGGCAGCAAGTCAATGGTAAATATCTCTTTTTTCGAGCTTCATTTTGGTGGAACAGCTTCGATCTTAATTGGCTTATTTATGATATGGGTTGGGAGTGGGTTAAGAGCAAGAACAAGAGTGAGCTGGTATATTGCAATATGTTTAATATTGGCATCATTAGTCTCAATACTTGTTCGAGTCCGGGGGTTTGGCCTGATCTATTTTGATGGGATTGGAATAAGTGCAAATATTTTGATGTTATCATTTTTGCTAAAATACAGGCAGGAGTATATTTTCCCTTCAACCCAAGTTTCCCACCCAAAAACATAAACCATTGGCAGGCAACTCAGTGCCTTCAAGAATTTAGCTGATTTTTGGTCGTAATGGCTTTATTTCAG
>JAPMTR010000094.1 GCA_026552975.1 Candidatus Methanoperedens sp. | reverse complement strand
CTGACATGATATCCGTTCTTGTTTTTACAATTTTGATCCTGTCTTCTTCTGGCAGTTCTGCAATTGTATCGAGCATGTCACTTATTGCAGACATTCTTTTATCTTCCTGCATAGTTGAGAACTGTTCCATCCGTGCGCCCAATATCTTTCGCCTATCTTCCTCGGATTTTGATGCCAGCATTTGTACGGCTTCCATCATCTGGTCGATTTTCTCAGCCTTTATTTTGTATTCCTGGCATGCAGGACATTTTTCAAGGTGTTCATCCAATGAGGCAGTATCTTTGCCAGAACACTCTTCACATGCTTTAGCCAATTTTTCTAAATCTTCTCGCATTGTCATAAAATAAGTTTCTCCTTAGGAGATGATTATAATCTGAGTGATATATAGCTTCTTATGGGATTCTAATGTAATATTCTCTTTTTGAGCATTAAATATGGTTATATATTGCAGACTTTCATATACAGTAATGGAGGTTTTATGAAAACAAAATTATTTATTGTATTTCTGATTTTGGCGGTTTTAATAAGCGGATGCACAGGACAAAAAGCAGTAACAAAAACAGACAATATGACTGAGAAACCAAATACTGTTTTGATCAAGGGTTTTGCTTTTGATCCTGCAACTTTAACGGTCACAAAAGGAACGACTGTAACATGGAAGAATATGGATAGCGCTTCGCATACTGTAGTTGCAACAGGTAATGCTTTCAGTTCAGGTAACCTGAATAATGGTCAATCATTCGCGCATACCTTTAATGAAACAGGAACGTTCGAGTACAAATGCGGTATCCATCCCAGCATGAGTGGAAAAGTGATAGTGAACTGAGCCTCAGGCAAACTTAACAATAAGGTTTAAGAATTAAATATTATTAAATCAAAGGCAAAATAGCTATTATGATCTCAAAACAAAAAATCAAGGAATTAGTTTTGATATTTGTGATAATATTCACAATAATTCTCTTATTTGCCTTTGTAGACTTTTTGCTCCATTCCCTGAGTGAAGAATATGCTGTACCTCCAAGATATTTTCCAAATAAGATAATTTATGGAACAATTTATGGGTTTTTTATCTTTTTACTTGTCAGGAAACAAAACCCTTTCATCAAATCCTTAATTTTTTCTCTGACAGTTGATGTTTCATTACAAACCCGCTATTTCTTAGAGGGATATCCATTTGATTTTGTTTTTTTATTTTTGATATTACATTTTTTTATACTGTTTCCTGTTTCCTGGATATTATTTAAATTTATAAAGTGAAACTCACATGTAAAACATGCTTTCTTTTTCTTAACACTCTGCTATTCTTCAATCCTATGGGTATCTGCTTCCACCTTTCACCTTTATCCTCACTTTGTAAGCCCTGTATACAAACAGTCCAATTATTATCCAGTAGCCCAAGTATGCAATGACCTCAGTGAGAGATGGATTACCATTGTAACCCATCAGGGCTTTTAAACTTCCCCCTATGAGTCCTTTCTCGTGAAAGGCGGGATAGGAGCCATCTGGGTTCTGGGGAGGATTTACATCCCATACATTCTCTATTACCCCAGGTATGATGCCTGCTTCATTGAATTCATGTACACTCAACGCTACAAGACCTGCTGAGAAAAGTATCAGCAATATGCTTGTATATCTAAAGAAGTGGCTTACATCAAGCCTGTAAATTCCTTTAAACATTATAAATGAAAGGGCGATTACGATTGCCAGACCGATGATGAAACCAGCGATCGTGTCAACGGGAGATTGGATCGCCAGCGTTCCGAGAAATAGAACAGTTTCGACCCCTTCCCGAAAGACTGCGACAAAGGACAGGGCTGCAATTCCGAGCATCTGGCCCTTTGATATGGAAATGTCAATCTTTTCCTGGACTTCGCCTTTTATCTTTTTTGAATTATTTGCCATCCAGAGGATCATGTAAGTAAGTATGATCGCAGCAGTAAGCGCAGCTGCACCTTCAAAAAGCTGCTCTGCTGTGCCTTCAAGTTCTCCGTAGACTGCTTTGAATATAAAAGCAACTGCTATACTTGCGATTAATGCGCTTATGATCCCCATATTTATATAGCGATTGAGGTCTTTTCTTCCCAGCTTTGCGACATAAGCCGCAATTATTCCGATTATCAGGGCTGCTTCAAGCGCTTCCCTGAACGTAATTAAAAAGCTTGCTAACATATTTTTCACCTATTAGGTATACCTAATTAAATAGTTTTGTAGGCCTTATACTTTTCGGATACCCTAATGAAATAATTAGGCATATAATGATCAAAATCGAAGAACACACATCAGAACTATGAAATATAACGAAATTAATTCATCGACATTATAATCGAACCCTACAGTCTGACCGGTTCCTGAGATACCTGCCAGTCAGAATACAAAGCAGGCGGCTCTACCACACCATATCACTGAACCTTCTTGCCTTATTGAGTTGTACATACAGTCCCTGTGCATCCTGATCTGGTCTTTCACTCAAGTCCATTCATATCTCCAGCAGAGGCTCTGCTTCAGCATCCAATAGTTCTGCAACTAACTGAAAAAAATATGAGGATAATTGCCACATGTACCTATCTTTGCTGGCATTTGAGCAACAGACACTACATCCATGAAAATACTATTTATCCCTCTTTTGGTCTTGATCTCACCGCCATTATCAGGATTATCCCAATGGCAAAGAACACGATTCCTAACCATGCAAAATTCACAGCAGGTATTATTTTCAGGGTAAGTGGTACTGACTCGCCACTAAGACCCTGGAATATGACATATACATCAGTTCCTGTGATGCTGCTATCAATAAGCGGGAATGTTCCGCTTCCACTTTGTGAGTCCAGGTATTCGGCAGTTCCACTCCCGATCATGGAATTGTCCTTGTAAACTTCAAGCTGGACGCTTTGTACGTTATATTTACCAGATGTAGCCGCTTCAGTGATCGCCTCAGGGCTTGTGAATATAATAAGATCGTATGTTTTACCTGTTGAATTACTTCTAAAATTAGTCATCATGAAACCTTCCATAGTAAGTTCCATTCCATTCTCTATATTCAAAGGTTCATCTGCCTGGGTCGCAACCCACAAGCTGCCTGTCCCGTCGTCTATCTTCATATAGGTCGTATAAGAAGGCGGGGTTTGAACATTTTGAAAATCCACGATCTTGCCTGTGACTTTAACATTATTATTTATGTAACTATCAGGATTTCCATATATTTCTGATATTCTGATTCCTGGTGCAGGTGCAGTTTCGGCAAGGCTTCGAGTTGAAAAATCAATTATTTTTACCGCATAACCACCCTGTCCTAGACTAACTACTTCTCCTTTTGATGAAAGGGGTATGCTATAACCTTCTATGGACTGGGTGAAATTTGAGCTTATCACTGCGCCAAAGAGAATAAGTATTGTGCCAAAATGCACTGTCGCTATCCCTATTCCCTTTATCTTTGGTCTTATGCTCTTGATACTCAGATAATCAAGAAGGCGCTGTGCAGTTGCCCATGTCGCATATATCATAGACGGGAAAAGTGACACTACCGAAATATTGCCAATCATTTTATATATTGCCGGTTCTCTTGCCCAGAAGGGGCTGTTATGATCAAGCACATAAAAAGTGTCTGTCCTCAGGAACATAGTAATTATTGATAAACCAATTACAATGAACAGAGTCTTTTTTTGTTCTTCCTTTTTCTTTTCGTTGTAGTTAAGACAGAAACCAAGCGCAAGCAGCAAGATTATCGTGAACGGATAACTCCAGACATTAAAGAAATTCTTTGTGTCAGATGCTACTCCCACTTTCAATCCCTGTGTGATCTGGATAAATGCCGGGAAAGAAATGCCCCAGAAGGATATGAATGCCAGTATTACGAACAAGAGCAGGGTAACATAGAAAATATTCGTTTTATTCCAGAATCCATGGTCCTCTTCCACTTTATCCGTTTCTTCAAGATAACGTCGCATGCCCAGCACTATTGACACGATCGCTGTAATTGCTATTAATATAATAAGAAGCGTTCCGGTTGAATTATCTCCAAAAGCATGAACTGAATTAAAGAGTCCGCTTCGAACAACGATCGCAGCATATAATACAAGTACAAATGAAACCACGGCAAGCATCGGCGCAGCTATTGAAAACGTACTTTTGTCTTTCCTGTGAAGAGCTGCAGCGTGCATGAAACCAGTAAGAGTTAGCCATGGAATGAACGAAGCCGTTTCTACCGGATCCCATGCCCAGAAGCCGCCCCAGCCGAGTATAACGTATGCCCAGACGCCGCCGACCGCTATTCCCATTCCGAGGAAAAGCCATGTAAAACGAGTCCACTGCCTGCCAAGTTCTTCCCAGCCGTCTGCTTTCGTAAGCAGGTAAACAATAGCCGCAGCAAAAGGTATTGTCATTGTCGCATAGCCAATGAACATAAGGGGCGGATGAACTATCATCCAGAAATTTACCAGGAGAGCATTAAGACCATTTCCATCCAACGGGACAAAATCAGCCGCAAGTGTCCCTTTAGTGATCATTTCAACGACTTCCGGACGCTCGATTATCAGCTTAAATGGTGTCTGGATAAGAGTAAGAATTAATAAATAAATACCTGTAAAAAGAGTTATCATCTGGGTTCTTCTGGAAAGTGCAGTTGAATGCTTTGTAGTCCAGGCAAGCCATGCCGCTGAGAGGTATATTACCCACACCCAGAGAAGATATGTGCCGGGCTGCCCAGCCCATGTGCCTGATAACTTGTAAACAAGAGGAAGATCACTGCTTGAGTATTGCCACACATAATCATAAGCAAAATCTCCCGTCACGAAATAATATGTAAGGAGGGAATAAGCAAATGTCAATATCCCTGCTATAAGTATAATTGCAGGCGTTACAAGTTTGTTCAAATACTCGATGTTTTTAATATCTTTCAACAGCAGTCCCAGAAGCGCAATTACGCTCAATACAAGACTTGCATAAAGTAATATGTCACCTAAAGGTATCATTTTTATTTTCCCCTGACCGTTTCTCTTACTTGCGTTACTATTGGAAGTAAATATTCCGGGCCAACTGCACCCGGAACCCTCTCAAGGACTTTGCCCTTCGGATCCATGAAAACCAGATATGGAGGATAACTTACCCCATATTTCTGTGCAACTTCCCTATCTATATCAAGATCCATCGCCACAAGAACATAATCTTCCTCAAGGATCTTTTTTACCTGCGGATTTCCCAGCGTATCGGTCTGGAATTTTGCGCAATACTGGCACCATATTGCCCAGAAATACATCATTATTGGCTTGTTTTCCTGCTGAGCTATCTGGAAACTTTCTTCAAGCCCTGAAGCTGCCCTGTGGAATTGTATGCCGCCAAGATAGCTATTGTTCTGATCACTCAAAGTGAAATTCGAAAGAGCAGTAGTATAGCTGAAATATGCGAATGATAAAATTAATATCATGACAATTATGGACAACATTTTTTTTGTTCTCATATGGTTTTTCCTATTGATTCAAATCGATACTGGTAGATTTATTTTTTCTTACGTTTTCCTTTATCAAACATTGATTTATTAGGTGTATTTCTTCTGTTCCACCATATACTTTACGGTGTGTGTAAAGTACCTCTATATTATTGGTAATGTCAAGATCTTAATTCCAATGATCAAATAAACAATAGCTGTAACTCCGATTGTGATCATGCTCTGAGGCAATTCGTTTTCATCCTGTGCATCTCTCTTGCTGATAAGATACCCGGCCCATAAAGTAAAGATAAATCCCGCAGATAACAAGAGTATTTGCATGGAGTTAATTGTATCAAAATCAGGTGAAAATTCCCATATCTTACCGAAAAAACTTCCAATGCTTGCTGCTATGTAAAACAATCCTTTCAAGAGCCGAAATGTGTTTTCAGCCAGATACACTGATAAACTTAATGGAATGAATGCATACGAAAGGTCAATAAACTTCTGTTTTGTATTTCGTCCAGAAAATGCTGCTTTTGTGGAAAGATACATTAATCCTGCTGCGCCAAGCGTTATCAGCAGGAATATGATAACTGCCCACATATTTCTCCAATATAGGTCAAGAAACGTGAGTGAATCTATGGGAAGAGTGGATTTAACAAAATTGATTATAATATTCCTGAATTGCAGCCTTTCCATCCCCATGACAAATAAAAAGATAACAATGATCCCGTGAATAAGAAATGATTCGTCAAGGTGCTTCTTGTTAGAGTGAATGATGTCTGCCCCAGGAAGTCTTGGGCTTAATCTGATATTTCCTTTTGAGCAGGATTTTACACATTCCATACACAGGATGCACTGGTTATTGCGCTCCATTGTCTGCGGGAATTCACCAACAGGACAGGCTTTGCCAGCTTTTGTTCCCATCACGCATTCTTTTATGTCATGATCCTGGCATGTTTTTTTTGATTTGCACCTTAGCTCTATTGCCGAAAGCATAGAAAAAACACCAAGCACAAGCCCGATTGGGCAGATGTAGCGGCAAAAGCTTCTTTTTTCATATACTGCGCCCATTATTACTGCAAGCCCAGTAAAAAACATAAGAAGATATGCAGTATTGGGAGGGTTTCTCGTGAACATGAATAGATGCCGCTCAGCTGCGAAAATGAAAAGGAATAGTAGCACAGCTATCCAGAGATTTCGGTATTTTTCTGGATATTTCCTGTTGAGGCTGAAAACAGACTGAGTCCAGTCTCCCACTGCCCCGATGGGACAGGCAAAGCACCACAACCTTCCCACAACTATGATTGTAAAAGCAAGCAGTGGATGCCAGATATCCCATATCATGGTCGTTGCAAATGGTATTCCACCCTTGAAACGCAGGTCAGGTTCGCTTGAAAGACCGAAGTAGATCACTACAAGGAGGAAAACAAAGAAAAAAAAGTTGACAGCGGGCTTAAAGAACCTGTTCTTTACAAGATCCCGGAAAAAATATACATCAAGCAGGTCATATTTTTCATTATTTCCATTAGATTCTTTATTTGTGACTTCTTTTTTCTTAATTGCCATAACCACCCAGGTATTGTTCATAAAATCCAGATATCAAATTATCTAGATTGACTGAATATGGAAGGAATAGTATCTTCAGATAATTATCGATACCAAATAGCAGCATCAATCCCACGAGAATCAAGAAAAGGCCTGAGAGCTTTTTGAAGAAATGGCTTCTTCTTGAAAACCATTCAACTCGCTCCGATATGCTTTTTCCTGAATAAGCTATTATGAGCATTGGAATGCCCGCACCTAGGGAATATGCAAATAGAAGGGGTATTCCCTCCAAGATATTTCCCGATCCGGCGGTACTCTCGGCGATATAGATATAAACTGAACTCAATATCGGGCCCACACATGGTATCCAGAGGATGCCAAGCGACATGCCAAGAAAAAGACCTCCAAGAAGTCCTTCAGGTGGCGCACTTGATGATATTTTCTCTATAAAAGAAAAGCGTTCACGGGCAGAATTTAGCATAAAGCTTGAAATTCTCACATATACTTCATTGATATCATCATCAAATAATACTACACCCATTCCAATAATAATTATTATCGAGATCCAGCGCAGGTAATCGGAAAAGAAAGCGAATGATGCTACAGTGAAAAAGAGTAGTCCCATCAAAGTGAAAGTCAATGTCATTCCTGCCACTATGGCAAGAGGTCGAAGCCTGCTCCCCACTGACCCTGATAGTACCGCAGGCAGGATAGGAATAACACATGGTGTAGCAACTGTTGCCATACCTGCGATAAAGACCAATAAAATAGGGGGAGCGACTGACATTTTTTATGTTCTTGCTACCACATCGATTTTTTCACTTTCTGTCTGGACTGTCTGGAGGTCTCCAGTAATTTTTATAATCAGGATATTAGCTTTTGTTACCGGATTATACTTACTAAAGCCTGCGGGAATGGATTTATTATCTGTTATCCTGTATGCTTTTACAAGTTCCACATTTTCCCCCGTTGGGGTTATGCCCATATAATTAATATCTGAGAACTTGTTCGCCGATTCAATTACAAGTTCGTATGCTACATTATTATTATCAACCGAATCAAGCAGCGGTTTAAAGGTGGAATATGAAGTGCTCATGCTTTCAGGATCGTTCATCAATTTCAATACATTGTCCACATTCTGGCTATGCCCATAAAGAAGTGGTCTTGTGTTAACGATGTTCTTCATTCCCGGCTCAGTCCTTCCTTTTAGTGTAGCATCATTCCTGCTGTCATATCCCAGGTCATGCATCTCTATCCAGGAACTTGTAGAAAAATCAGCGCTATACATACCGATAATCTTTTTGCCATAGAATGAATCAGGCTCAACCCGTGATTCTAATAACGCATTTTCCATTTCTGTCCCAGCAATTTTTTTGATATTCATGAAATATGCCTGTTTCACACCCGCCGGCGTGATATTTAAACCATCAGCCAGGCTCTTGAAATTATCTGCAAGATCCATTCCCGAAAGGTCAACTTTGGCAGGCGTTCTGACAATTGCTGGTATTACTGCAGCTCTTCCTGAAAGGATGGGGATGTAATCGTCCCGGACAGGAGGAGTATTTGTACCATCTCCTTTTGGACCATATTCGGCATCTATCAATGCTCTTGCTTCTGTGAGTGTCTTTCCCTTTGCTAAATAATCCTGGACTTTTGATGCCTCACCAACACAGATATCGCAGAATGAGGCATGTTCATCATAAGTCCTGTCATCATGGATGAAGCAATCTCGAAGGAATCTGTGCCCTGAATGCCCGCCGCATCCACAGTAACAGGGTATCTGCTCAAGTATTTCGGGACTTTCAGTGGCATATTTGTATGCTTTCAGGGTTATGGGGTTGGTATATACATAACTTGGAAATTTTATATCTGTATTTGTTTTACTCGTGCCATCTGTTTTCGTACTGGTTGAAGAAGCCCCGCCTAAAACAAAATAGGCCATTCCTGCAAGCAGGATCACTGCTATAATTCCTATTATTAATGTATTACTTCCTTTCTTTTTCGAAACTCTTGAACTTTTAGCTTTGAAATTATTTACATTCTTTTCAGACTTCATATTATCAACTCATTATTTATTTTGATATATCATTTATCGAATCTAGAAATGTTTCAGTATCGGTATAACCAGGAATCCTTTTTATCTCTGTGCCGTTTGAATCAAGGAAGATCTCAGTTGGTGTACCTCGCACCCTGAAATTCCGGCTCTCATTCTTCTGTTTGTACACATCAATAGAGACCAGAATGAATTTCTCATTCAATATCCTGGCCACGCTCTGGTTCGTGAAAGTTTCGGCTTCAAATTTCTTGCACCAGCCACAGGATTCGGACCTTGCATATACAAATATGGGCTTATTCTGTACTTTAGCAGCTTCCAGAGCCGTTATAATATTTGTCTGGAATTTTAATCCTTTTAATGTAATATAACCGGCATAGCTTGTATCTGATCTAATGGCCAGAACCACTGAGAACATGACAATCAGGGCAAGAATTACGAGAATCCATTTCTTTTTATGCATTCAACTTTACGATGAGTGTAAAGAAATATAAAGATTGCGGTTGTTTACAGATGATGTAAAAGAATTATTATGAAAAGTTTGAGTAAACTTGAGTAAACTTGAGTAAACTTGAGTAAACTTGAGTAAACTTTAACCTCCGTCTCCTTTTATAACAGGTCTTTCTTTTTCTCTTCAAATTCTTCTTTACTTATTTCTCCCCTGGCGTATTTTTTCTTCAGGATTTCAAGTGCAGATTCCTGTTCTCTTTTGCCTTGTCCCCCTTCCCACAGGTATTTGATAAGAAAAACAAGCCCAATGATTACCAGTATCCAGAATATCAGCCCAAGAATTCCCATTCCATAGCCCATACCATTACCGTAACTGTCCATCATTCCAAATTGCATATTTGACCTCCACTATTAACATTTGATTTTTGCACTATAAAAGGATATAGCAGGATTATTTTTCAGGACTGGAAGTAACATCTGCTTCCAGTACCAGGACCCCCACATAATTGCAGCTCTTGCACTGGTACTGATATCCCATTTTTAGGTCCATATAATATGTGACATCAGTGGAGCCGCAGACAGGACAGACAAGTATACTCCTGCCTTGTGGCCTCTTCAGTTCCTCCAGCATCTCCTTTTCAATGGCTTCTATGTCATCTTCAGTCATATTTTGTTTATCGCTTAATTATCGATTTCATATCTCCAGCAAAGCTTTATGCCAATGTAAATTAATTACTTTACAAGCAATGTAAATTATATAGTTTGCGCTCTAGAAAATTAATAAGGAGAATAAAAAATGGACTGCTGCGGATCAAGTAAACCAGAAGAAACAGATAAAGAAACAAAAAAAGAACAAACAGGAACTATACAAAATCCAGTTGAAAAAGAACATAATCATGGCGGTGGCTGCTGTGGAGGCGGTGGCACAAAAGACATGGTGCTGCACATTGTGCTGATGGTCATCGCATTTTTAGCAATATCATATTTTACCAGAGGCTAAATAATCATTAAAATATTGCGCATGTAAATCCTGTCTGAAATTTATTAATTTCACATGATTGCTTTGAGGCGCTTTTAATCCCATCCTGCGCGATCATCTGGTCTTCTCAATTGGGCCATTATTTCTTTTTTCTTTTGATCAGGTGCACCTATATTTTACACATACCGTAAACTATATATGAACTTTACGTCCATTGTAAAGAAGAGAATTACATAAAATGAGAGGATCATACTTTAATAATATCTCCCCGATATGGAACATAGGAAAACTGCACATAGTACTCCTGTTCATTTTTCTAATCTCAGGGATTGATAATGTACTTGCAGATGATGAAATGACTTCCGGGTTAATTTGTCCGTGCGAATGCGTCATGATCCTTTCTACATGTGATTGCACCACTGCAATACAGGTTAAAAAAGAGATAACTCTTATGAGGAGACATGGCTTTTCAGAAAAACAAATGTTTTCGGCTCTACAGGTGGAGTATGGGGAGGATATCCTTGCCCATCCGAAAAAATCAAATTCAAATTTGTTTTGGATGGCAGCAGCAGCATTGATCATTTTATTCGTTTTCCTTGGATACATTTTATCAAGAAAAATGAAGACGGAACTCATGCCTGATATAAAAAAGTACGAGGAAAGCTTTGAAGACGAATACAGGAAGTTCGTTTCCGAAATGGAGGAGAAATGAGTTTCGTACCAAAAGGGTACATTCCAGTTTTCATAGCTTTATTTTATCTCATAAGTTCAGTCTATGCACAAACCGAGTTGATAGTCTCTGATGAAGAAAACACTCAGAATAATTCGATAAAAACAAATAACCAGGGTAACCAGATATCCAATATAAGAGTTGTCCTTGACCATATTTTCATTTCAAATATAAATAATTCTCTTGAGATATCTGAAACAGTTGTATTCAGGAATGAAGGCCAGGAGATATACTACAGCGATGATAATCACACATTATTTGCCATATCAACTCCACCGTCCATAAGAGATATAAAAACCCAGGCTATGGAATGCTGCCTTGTGCAGGATGAAGGGGTCATATATATGGATCCGATGCAGTCTCTCAAGTCCGGGGAAAACTTCGAGATGAAGATATCCTATACAATAGTTCCTCAAGGTCAAGAATATGTGTTTAATAAAAGCGCTGCATACAATACCACTTCCCTGTCGATATTTGTTGATAAAAAAAGTGATTTGGCAATAGAAGGATCAGATGACATAATCACCCTCTCAGGAATTGAATACAATTTTATCATTTTTAATGATCTCACACCCGGGGAGACTATCGGTATTCCAGTTAAAATAACGAAGGAACCGGATTATAAGTATGTGGGAATAGGATTCTTTTTAATATTTTCAATATGTCTGGTTTACTTTTTTAAGGGGAAACTCAAAAGGAAAAGAACAAAAAATCTAACTCTTGAAGAGCTTGAACTTGAAAAAATAAAGATATTTCATACTATTTACGGATTTGAAAAACACGTGGGGCATGAAAAATCAGATGAATACACGAAATTGATGGAAGAGTACAGGAATAAGGTTTTCCAGATTTATTTCAAGATGGTTAGCCTTAAAAATAACATGTAACGGAGGAATAAAAAATATGCAAATAGATCCAATTTGTGGAATGAAGGTTGATGAGAATACAGCACCGTACACGACAGAATATAAAGAAAAGACCTACTATTTCTGTGCACGAGTATGCAAGAAAGTATTTGAGTCCGAACCTGAGAAATACCTGAAAACTGGGACTTCGGGCAAGGGTAATGAAAAACCCTGGTGGAAGTTATGGTAGATAAGTTCGAGAATAACGACAAAAAAGAAGGATTTACATGAGAATATCCAGTATAATAATAACACTTGTGATCTTGATGGCAGTTACCATAAGCGGATGCTTATCAGAGAGTAAGACGCCAAAGGCTGATCCATTCGAGCCGAGAGTGAATTCAGAAGCAGGCATTCAAATCACTTTAACTTATCTGCCTGATATTGGTGATGCCACTGCTTTTGATCTAAGAGTCAACTCCCACACAGACTATAACGATGATTTTCAGAACAATTCATATCTGCGGGATCCGAGCGGCAAAACATACAAACCCATATCCTATGAAGGGACAGGCGGGCATCATGCAAACGGAATCCTGCGGTTCCCAAAGATCGAAAGCAAGAAATTTGAACTTGTGATCCAGGATGTTGCAGATGTAAAAGAGAGGATATTTAAGTGGTAAGAATGTCAGCTCAGGGCATCAAGAATCGTTTCAAAAATCCGTATGTTTTTGGAGTAACTATTGGGATACTGGTGATATTATTCAATCTCTCTATAGCTTCCATAGCAGAAGGTTCATTGCAAGAAGGATATCAGGTGTTCCTCAGTAATGGGATATTCATTTACCTCATCCCCCTGGCAGTTGGGATACAGATGGGGCTTTTCAGGTATCACAGGAATATCACGGCCGGTAATATGGCAGGCACAGAAAAAATGGGCATGGCTGGCTCTGCCACATCAACGCTTGCAATGGTGGCATGCTGCCTTCACCATGTAAGCGATCTATTGCCCGCTGTGGGTTTCCTCATCGCCACTTCATCGTTCTTTACTGAGTATAAAGATGCCATAATAATCATCGGACTCCTTGCAAACTTAGCAGGAAGCATCTACATCGCAAGAGCGATTTTCAAAGACAGGGCAATTATTGCAGACGCGAATAGATCCATGGTCTAAAGGAGATTATATGAAAAAAATTCAGATTGTTATCATTGTGGTTGCCGTGCTATTAGTATCATTGTTTTTTGGTTCATATGAATCCAGGAAGAGCATTTTCACAGAAAAATTGGACGACATGACATTGACCAGATATGAAACTGGGGAAGCTGCAGCACAGCAAATATCGAATATGCTTGCCCTGAAGTATATACCCTTGGGAAAAGCATACTCAGCAGTGTATCATAGCGATAAGGGCACGATGCGTATGTGGGTTGCCGAACCTTCTGACCATAATGTCGCAAATGCTGCATTCACTACAATGAATTCTCTGCTGGGAGGTCCGTCAGGAGGACACTCAGGGCATGAAAACTCAGGCGAAGTCCAGTCATACGACATTAACGGGAACGGTGTTGCGGGCAGTATAGATGAAACTTATTCCAAACCCGAAATAGTTGATGTTTGGGAGTTTGAGATCCCCAGTGTTTATGTGATGAAGGGAAATAATTCCATCAATTACTATTATTTTAAAATGAATTACAATACTGGTAGAGTTTATTGGATAATTTTTGATTCTCCTGATATTGACTATCAAATATCGATCGTGAAACAGGCAGTGATGAAAATATGAGAAAAATCTTCAGCGATCTTATTGCTGCTGGATTCATCTTACTCATGGTTTTAGTTCTCACTTCAGGTCTTTCAGTGCTCTTGGGCTTTGAAAAACCTGAAAATATCGAAGGTGGAGATCCTCATGACATGACAGGATATGCTTATGGTAACTGGGCAGCGATGCTTTTTAGCGTTGGAATTTTTTCTTTTTTTGTGATCAGCTTCCTTACCCCGCTGAAGAAGCAGAACTGGCGCACCCTGGGGATATATGAAGCGTTCATAATTGCCCTATTCTCGGAAATGTACGGCTTCCCGCTCACGATATATGTTCTCTCTTCGCTTTTCGGACTGAACCTTTCGTTTGGACATGCACAGGGGCACCTGCTCGGCGTGCTCATTTCCAGCGCGGGTTTAATGAGTATGGAATCTGCCTGGGCACTTGTGATGGTTGCAAGCAGCGCGGTTATTTTTTTCGGACTATTCCTGATGTCAAAAGGCTGGAGTTTGATCCATGCCTCTTCTGGGGAACTCGTAACGGGTGGAATTTACCGGTATGTCAGGCATCCCCAGTATGTGGGTCTTATAGTCTTGACCATTGGGCTGCTGATCCAGTGGCCAACCATAATCACACTTTTAATGTGGCCAGTTCTTGTTTTAATGTATTACAGACTGGCAAAAAGAGAAGAACGTGAGGCACTGGAGGCATATGGTGAAAGATACGAAGAGTATAAACGGCATACGCCAATGTTTTTGCCGTCCATAAGAAGAAAAACGAAGGATATGGTGGTATCATGATAGTAATACTCTGGATATCCCTTAGCCTTCTTGTTATAGCGGCGTTCCTTCCGAAATCCTATAAATCAAGGTTCATATTCGGAGGTTCTGGCTGGATATTCCTTGCAATATACTGGTCTTCGCTAATAGGGGGTTACCTTGATCTTCGGGATTATGTGAATGTAATTCTTGTAATCACCGCTTCTGTGATCTCATTATTGATAGCGCATATAACATTTCAGGCAAAGGATAATAATGATAAAGGCAGATATGAAGTGTTTATTTCATTATCCAGGGCTGCATCGATTGGTGGTCTGATCTATTTCCTGTTCGCAGAAGTGGAGTTACTTAATACATGGATAATATCAACAGTCACGGGACAGGGGATATGGTTAGTTGAGAAAGTTGGTTTCCCTGTGGCACAGGTAGCATGGAACCAGCTTGCAGTAAATGGTTTGGATGTTGAAATAATACTTGCCTGTACTGCGATCGAAAGCATTGCCCTGTTTTCGGGTATTATTTCTTCTGCTACAGGTGCGACAACTTTGCGCAAAGTCCAGGCGTTTATGATTTCAGTACCTGTAATATATATGCTAAATATTATCCATGTTTCTTTTACTGCCTCAGCCTATGGGTTTGCCTGGTTTGGCACGCCTGAGGAGAGTTTCCATATTTCTGAACATATTATTACCAAGGCAGGCTCTCTGCTGGCATTATTTATTATTTCATATATTATTTTGAAAATCTTGCCTGAGGTAACAGATATGATAGATGGTGTCGTGAAGATGATGAGGGTAGAATTTCGCTGACTTATAGTGAGATAACAATGAAAATACATGTAAATTATGATTTTACCCAGCAGGAACTTGTTGGAAAAACCGATGTTTTTGATGTTTCGCAAGGTACAAAACTGGGAGAACTTTTGCGGATGATAGATGCAAAAATTATGGAAGCAGGGAAAAATAAACGGATTGATACCACTTATAAAACCACGCTGGCTGGCGACCAATTAAATGGATGCGTTGTTTTTATTAACGGTTCAGCGCCGGAAAAAATGCTTGAACAGGAGCTGCATGACGAAAATATTATTGAATTCGTTTACGGGTTCTGCGGAGGATAATAATGAATGAGTTGATTGATTTTATAAATCGTAATTACATTGAAGGCATCGTCAATGACACAAGTTATAATCATTTTGATATGATCACGTATGTCCTGATTTTGTTCGCAGGTGTCTATGCAGTTCTAAAATTATTGAATAAATTAAGGATCAGGATCGATGAGGAGTTCGTCATCGCCACGATCCCATATATTTTCATGGGGTCTGTATTTCGGGTAATCGAGGATGCAGATATTCTTAAGCCGCCAGTCAAATACTTTTTCATTACGCCTATTATTTTCTTTGTGATATTTGCAATATGTTTTGGGATCCTTCTTCTGACAAGATACCTTGAGAAAATCAAGAAAATAACAAATTATATCAGGGCATATGCAATCGCAGGGGTGATATTATCATTAGCCGGCTTTGCTATCCTTATATTCAATAGTTCTTTTAACGTGAATATCAGCATCCTGGCTTACAGTCTTGTTCCTGCTATCATACTGACCTGGATTGTCTGTAAAGTGTCACCTGCGATCGGAATGATCTATCTTAGAAGCAGGATGTATTCATTTGCGATCTTTTCGTTCATGCTGGATTCGTTTACTACATATATTGGTGTTGATTTATTTGGCTACATAAACAAGCATCCTTTCAGTTCATTCCTGACGTCCATTGTTGGAACTGGAGCGGTATTGATCCCTCTCTCCTTGATTTTGGTCATGGTGATAGTCTTTCTGATTGAAAAGGATTCAAAGGGAGATCAAAACGAGGATGAGAAGTATATGCTGACATTGACGTTAATTGTTCTTGGTTTCTCCATGGGCGCAAGGAATTTACTGGCAATGTTCATAGGAGTTTAATTGAGATGAAAAATATGAAGAGTTGCTGCTGCGAAATCAGTGATGCTGCTGCTGTATATTATCAGGGAGAGACAAAGTCTGGCGAGAAATGGACTCCAGCGTTTATAGAGAATGTCGATAGAGAGAAATGCAGTGGCTGCGGAATGTGCGTGAAGGTCTGCTCAAGAGGAGTTTACGAGATCAAGGAATTAAATAGCAGGAAAATCTCAGTAGCTGTGAACGCTGGTAATTGTGTGGGAGATGGAAGCTGCCACATGGTATGCAAACAGAATGCGATGGTTTGCTTACCAAGGAGAATATATGAGTCAAAAGCAAGAAGTTAGAACTGGCGATTGAAACAAGTGACGATTACCAGAAAAGCGCCAGAATAACAGTGGCAACGACCAGGATGCCTTCTCTTAGTATTGCTGAATTATGGTGAATTTACTGATTACCCCAAGTTCAAGCATCCTGTCCACACGGTTCTTGACTGTTGGGACACTTATAAGACAGCATTTTGCTATTTCCTGAAATGACTCCCTGCTATTGCTATGAAGATGTGACAATATCTTGACATCGAGATTATCCAGTTCTATTATATGCTCAAAAAAATTTGGTTCAAACTATATTATATTATTTTTTTACCACTGTATTTTGAGAAGTTCTCAATTGCCAGAGGTCCGAATGTATCCACAAGCCTATCCAGAATACTATTAGTGATTTTTATGGCAATCTCTTTTTCAGAAAAAATAGGTTCATAGAAATATTTTATCCTGCCCTTTATGGTCTCAGAGTGCCTCGCTGCATACCCAGCTTTGACCAGCCTGTCCAGAGTGCCAGCGACACTTGTCAATGGGATATTTGTTTTTTCGGTCAGCATTGTGGTCGTCATCTCCCCTTCACTCCATAAAGTTTTCATTATCCTTGTTTCAATCGGACTGAAGAACTTGTTGAGACCTTCTTTAGAAAGATCGATTTGATCAAGCCTTACCATGAGTTTACAATTAACGTAAAGTGTATTAAAGGTTACGCATAATAACTCTTTTGAAAAACTTAAATCCCATAAAACGTTGTCGGGAAATATGGAGATAACCATTTGATAATGAGCTTATCGACACCAAAGAGAAGCATTATCCCAATAATTATCAAAACGAGACCGGACAGTTTCTTAAGAAGTTCCCCATTCCTTGAAAACCATTTGTACCTGTTCGTGAACTTCTTTCCATAATATGCAATAGAAAGCATTGGGAGACTCATGCCTACGGAATAAACGAACAACATCAATGCCCCATAAGTCATATCTCCTGCAGATGCCACTAAAGCAAGCACTGCGCCCAGGATCGGACCAACGCATGGGATCCAAAGTACTCCAAGCGACATACCAAGGAAAAATCCACCTGTCAGGCTTCCTTCAGGCATATTCGAAGAGAAACGATTTAAGAAACCAAAATTTTGCTTTAAACCTTGTGTTAATGAACTTGATATTTTCATGAACTCCATATTCACATCTTCATCAAAAAGAACAAGACCCATACTTATTATGAACAATATCGCAATGTTGCGTAAATAATCAGTATATGCTCCAAATGTAGCTCCAAAAGCAGATACCAGCACCCCCATCGTCGTAAAGCTTACCGTCAAGCCCGATACGATAGCAAGAGGCCGAAGCCTGTGCCCTCCGGAACCTGAAAATATAATTGGCACAAGCGGGAGGCAGCAGGGTTTCATGATTGTAACTACTCCCGCTAAAAATACGATGAATATTGAAAGTTCTGATGGTTGCATTTGTTTTTTAACCTGCTTTGTATTTACTTGTTTATTGAGTACAGAAAACTATCCTATAGTTTACAGTTGATGTAAAACAAAGTATATATTGGTTTTGTCTATTCCGAAGGAATGATGTAATTACCACCTCCACAAAGTATTTATATCTTACAACAAGTGTAAAGTGTAAGTTTACATTAGATGTAAAGTGTGTGTTTACATCGAATGTAATATAATCAAAAACAGGAGTATATAATTATGACAGAAACAAAAATAAAAATAGAAGGAATGATGTGCGGACACTGCCAAGCATCGGCTACAAAAGCGATTTCATCTGTGGGTGGCGTTTCTGCCGTCAAGGTGAGCCTTGCGGATAAAGAAGCTACCGTAACCTATGAACCGAAAAAAACAAGTGTGGATGCCATAAAAGCAGCCATTGTTGAAGCCGGATATCAGGCATAAGGAATTGCAGTAATATTTTTTCAACCACAGAGAGCACAGAGCTAAGAACAATACTACAAGTGACATATTATGAAAGAAACAATAGGCATTATTGGAATGACATGTATGCATTGTCACAAAAGGGTGACAGATGCCATATCTAAATTAAAGGGTGTCAAATCTGTTGAAGTCAGCCTTGAGAATAAGAGCGCCACCATAGAATTCGATGAAGTTGCCACAAACCTTGATGCAATAAAGAAGGCTGTCATCGATGCCGGATACGAAGTTGGTGAAAAGGCTTCCCCAAAGACCGAGTCAAAACCAGAACAGAGTGCCAATATTTGCCCCGTGGTGCTTGAAGACCACAAAGAAACAACTGAAAAGCCAGTCGCCAAGCACGAAACCGGCGATTCAACCACTATCTCACTTAAAATATCAGGCATGACATGCGGTGCATGCGCGGCCAATATCGAAAAAGTGACCCGGAAACTGAACGGCGTCATCTCATCAACAGTCAACGTGTCTATTGAAAAAGCTTCTATAAAGTACGACCCATCACTTGTAAAACAGAAAGATATTGAAGAAGCAATAAAATCGATCGGATACGGTATCGTAAAGGAAAAAATCACATTCGATGTCGGAGGCATGACCTGTGGCGCGTGCGCTGCCAATATCGAAAAAGTCTTGAAAAAAATCAAAGGCGTTGAATCTGTAGCAGTTAATTTCTCAATTGCAAAAGCTACTGTTGAATATGATCCTTCCCTTGTAACTGTGGCCGACATGATATCTGCCATCGAGGGTATAGGATACACAGCATCCCGTAAAGTCGATAAGAAAGAATCAGAAGATAGGGAACGAAAAGCACGGGAAGATGAGATCAAAAAACAGCGTACCAATCTAATAATCGCAGTTGTACTTGGAATTCCTATATCTTTTGGGGATATGGCGAATGCCTTCCCTAATCTTTTATGGTTCGTCCCGTCTTTCCTGGCCGATGACAGGATTCTGTTCGTCCTGACCACTATCGTAATGCTCTTCCCTGGCAGGCAGTTCTTTGTCGGAACCTACAAAGGATTAAAACATGGCGTCACAGACATGAATCTCCTCATCGCAACAGGAACCGGCGCCGCATATGCGGTAAGTGTTGCTGCGACATTCCTTGATCTGGGGCCTGGGTATATGCACACATATTATGATACTGCAGCGCTGCTTATCACTTTTATCGTACTTGGCAGATATCTTGAGGCTACCACCAAAGGAAAAACATCCGAAGCCATAAGAAAACTCATGGGACTTCAGGCAAAGACCGCCCGCATTATCGTTGACGGTGTAGAAAAAGAAGTTCCTGTTGAAAACGTTGCAGTAGGAAATATCGTTGTGGTACGTCCAGGTGAGAAATTACCTGTTGACGGCGTGGTTACTGAAGGTACATCTGCTGTTGATGAAGCAATGATCACAGGTGAAAGTATTCCTGTGGAGAAAAATCCGGGTAATACAGTCATAGGTTCCACGATAAATAAATCAGGTTCGTTCAAGTTCAAAGCAACAAAAGTAGGTTCTGATACCGCTCTTGCACAAATAATCGAACTTGTGGAAAACGCCCAGACATCCAAGGCGCCCATACAGAAGATCGCAGATATAGTGGCAGGCCACTTCATCCTGGCAGTTCATGTGATATCGCTTCTTGCTTTCTTCTTCTGGTTCTTTATAGGCTTTGAGGCATTCGGGGTCGCAGGATCAGCAGCGTTTGCAGGGGTCAGTCCATTCCTGTTCTCTTTGCTTATCGCAATTACAGTACTTGTTATTTCATGCCCCTGCGCAGTCGGGCTTGCAACACCTGCCGCAACCATGGTTGGCACAGGCAAAGGCGCAGAAAACGGCATCCTGATCAAGGGCGGTGAACCCCTTGAGATGGCGCATAAACTGAATACCATTGTGTTTGACAAGACAGGGACTCTGACACAGGGCAAACCTGTGCTCACAGATGTCATTAGCTCATCCAGCCACACGGAAGAAGAGGTTTTGCGCATGGCTGCAATAGCAGAGAAGGGCTCGGAGCACCCACTTGGTGAAGCCATCGTAAACGGTGCAACATCACGCAAAATCGATATACCGGCTGCAACCTCGTTTAAAGCCATAGCAGGTCACGGTGTTGAAGCAGGATTTGACGGTAAACTGATCCTTCTTGGCACACGCAAACTCATGGCTGATAATGGAATAGATGTAACCCACCTGAACGCATCCATGGAAAAAATGGAAAATGATGGCAAAACTGCCATGCTGATCGGTGTGGATAAAGAAGCCATAGGCATTGTTGCAGTCGCAGATACCCTAAAAGAAAATTCGAAGGAAGCCGTTGACAGGCTGCACAAAATGGGCATCGAAGTTGTGATGATCACAGGCGACAATAAACGAACTGCCTCTGCCATAGCAAAACAGGTTGGTATTGACCGTGTGCTCGCAGAAGTTCTGCCGCAGGATAAAGCCAATGAGATAAAGAAACTGCAGGCCGAAGGGAAGATCGTGGCAATGGTAGGTGATGGCATCAATGATGCTCCAGCACTGACACAGTCCAATGTTGGAATTGCCATGGGAGCAGGAACTGATGTAGCTATGGAATCAGCAGGCATCGTGCTTATCAAGAACGATCTGCTTGACGTGGTGGCATCCATAAAGTTAAGCAAACTGACCATGAGCAAGATCAAACAGAACCTGTTCTGGGCGTTCGGATACAACACTATCGGTATACCCCTTGCAGCGGGAATATTGTATCCTTTGTACCATACGATAATAATAACACCTGCGCTTGCAGCGGCATTCATGGCAATGAGCTCGATTTCGGTAACGACTAATTCTTTACTCATGAAAAGGAGCAAGATAAAATGAAAGGACAAACTGGCAAGTACAGCCTGATAGCAAGCATTGTATCATCAATTGTTATAGATGTTGTATTCCTTGCACTGGCGCTGCTGAAAAACAGCGGCAGAACAATCCCATTGTATACTGATGTGGATATCGTTGCAGGTATGATATTTGTGTTCATTCTGAGCATGATCGTATCGGCATCTATCTGGCCTGGTATCATAGAAAAACGCTTGAAATGAAGAAATGAGGGTTCCAATATGTCGAAAATAAAAAAGAAACCCACAGCAAAAGGCAATATCGGTGCAACTAATCCCGAAACTATACATGTGGTAAATGTAATAACGAAATTTAATGTTGAAGGTATATCGTTATCGGATAATATTGAAAAACATGTTCAAAAGATCCAGGGCGTAAAAAAGATCGATATTGATTACGAAACAGAAGAAGTAGAGGTATTATACGATGCCAATATTACAAATTTTGAAAGTATAAAAAAAGTGATAGAATCACAAAGTCGCATCCATGAAGAAAAGTATAGAAACACACCTGTGAAAGACGTAAAAAATAAAATTGAAACTAAAAGCAATAATGTTGAAGTTATTCGACTATCTACACATGAGGCAAACGTAACCAAGAAATTTAACGCGCCAGGCATCTCGTTATCAGAGGATATTGAAAAACATGTCCGAATGATTAAAGGCGTAAAAAATATCAAAATTGATTATGGAAATGAAGAAGTACAGGTAATATATGATCCCAATCTAACAAATTTAGTTAGTATACAAAAAGTGATTGAATCACAAGGCTACATCTGTGAAGAAGATCTCGAAACCACGTATGTGAAAGATGCACAAAATAAAATTAAAACAAAAATCAATAACGATGAAGTCACTCCAGTAACTATACATGAGGCTCATGTAACAAAGAGCTTCAAAGCGCCTGGCATCTCATTATCAGAGGATCTTGAAAAGCATGTTCAAATGCTAATAGGAGTGAAAAAGATCAATGTTGATTATGAAAAAGAAGAAGTGCAGGTTATATACGATTCTAATATAACAAATTTTGATAGTATAAAAAAAGCGATAGAATCACAATGCTACATATTTAGAGATAAGCCAGTAACCATAAAAGCAGAAAAGGTTATCTGGACAAGTTCAAAGGCCGAAAGTATTTCACCAGATCCCAGAAATAAACACGAGAAAAAAGTGATCTGGGTAGGTTCACAGGCCGAAAGTATTTCACCAGATCCCAGAAATAAACATGTGGAAAAAGTGCTATGGACAGGTTCGCATACTGAAAGTACTTCACCCGATCCCAGAAACACACATGTGAAAAACGTAAAAAATAAAATTGAACCAAAAATCAATAACCTTGAAGGTAATCCAGTAACCACCTATGTGGCAAATGTAATAAAGAAATTTAAAGCAACAGGCATGACCTGCAAAAATTGTGAAAAGGTTATTGAAAAGCAGGTCAAAACAATAGCGGGAGTAAAAAATGTCGATATTAATTTCGCCACAGAAGAAGTAGAGGTAAAATACGATCCAAATAAAACAAATTTTAACAATATAAAAATGGCGATCGAGTCAAAAGGCTACATTTGTGAAGAATATCCAGCAACCAAAAGCATGTCGACGACGGGATGGATATTACTCGTTTTGGGTATCGTAGTAATCGCATATTATGCGATTCAATCCCTTGAAGTAATAGAATTGCCCGAAATTAGCAAGGATATGAGTTATGGCTTGCTGTTCATAGTCGGATTACTAACTGGCCTCCATTGTGTAAGTATGTGTGGCGGATTTGTCGTCTCCTATTCTACAAAAGGTTTAGCGCAAGGAAAAAAACCACATGAGTTACACCTCGCTTATGGTCTTGGCAAGACACTGTCGTACACTATTATCGGTGCGATCTTTGGTCTTTTAGGAAGTATAATCGCCTTTACTCCATTGATGCGCGGCATGGCAGGAATTCTTGCAGGACTGTTCCTGATGTTATTCGGCCTGAAAATGCTAAATATTTTCCCGGTCTTAAGAAATATCCAGTTCAAGACACCAGAATTTATTTCAAAATTCACCAACGGGCAAAAGAAAAACACCTCCGATCCCCTGAAGATCGGCTTGCTGAATGGCCTCATGATCGCATGCGGTCCCCTGCAGGCAATATACATCATGGCTGCAGGAACAGGAAGTATGATCGAAGGAGCAAAGCTTCTATTCGTATTCGCCCTGGGTACATTGCCGGTTATGTTGTCTTTTGGTTACATAACAAGCTTTCTCGGGTCAAAAGCAACCCACCAGATCCTAAAATTTTCTGGTGCAGTTGTGATCATACTTGGAATATTCATGATAAACAACGGTCTTGCATTGACAGGCGCAGGTATTGATCTTAATCCAACGACAGATAATGATCTAAAGACAACTGTAGATTCAGCTCCAACATCACAACAACCCATAGATGTAAATACTGAATTTCAGGAAATAAAGATGGAAGTCAACCGTGCAGGTTATGTACCTAATAAATTCGATTTGAAAAAAGGAGTGCCGGTTAAATGGATAATTACCGGGAAAGAGGTGACTGGTTGCAGCAATGCGATCATAGTGCCCTCCCTTGGCCTGGAATTTAAGATCAAGAAAGGCGAACAGATCATCGAATTCACACCAACGAAAGCAGGGACTATAAGATGGAGTTGCTGGATGGGTATGATACAGGGTAGTTTCAATGTGAAATGATAATATCAATATTGATGCTGAAAACAAAAGAAGTAATAGTCCAATATTAACATGAGTTCAGCCGGTACTTTTATGGCAATCCTCATTCATACTCACGTTTCAAAGAAACGTGAGTTTGTATCCAGACACAACTCTATAAACGACTCTCTCTTGTTCTCTCGCATATACGGGTACAGCCTCCTATAGACGTCTTCCGGGCCGCTTATCTTGTACTTTGGCTCTGCTTGGTAATTTTCAAGCCGTCTTGATATCTCAAAGCAGGCCGCGATCTGCGCTGCCTTTGCGCCCTTTATCCCTGGGATATCTGAAAGCTCCTTGACTGATGCTACAGATAACTTCCGCAGGTCAAACTTTTTCAAAATATTATGACCTATGCTCAGTGCTGAATTATTCTTTGTGCCGCTGTTGATCAATGTAGCTAGCAGTTCCCCGTCACTCAGGGCTTGCACCCCTTTTGTCTCAATTCTCATCCTGGGTGATTGCAAGTATTCATAGCTTTCATTCATATTACCCCCAGGCTAAGTCTATCTCGCCGTTTTTTTCTACTTCTTTCAGGATATACTCTACGCTATCTGCATCATCGGGATGGGACTTAGCATAACCCTTTAACTTCCCTATTCGGTCAGTATCATCCCCTGACAGATACATTCTGGTCGGTGTGACATCGCTAGCAATCGAATCCAGAAAGTCCGCGAGCTCTGATGTGATACTTCCAAAATATGTATATTCTACCTTACTTAGTGTTATTGACATTACCCCTCCTCCACCTGCGCTACTTCAAGTAGGATTTCGTCGTCTGCGCACTGCTCTTCGACTAGCTCACCGTATTCCTTGATTATCTCCTTGTCTGCATATTCTCTTGCCTTTTTCCATTCCAGGAAGACCTTTATCTCATGGATTATTCCCTGGAATAAGTGCACAACAGCATACATCTCTTTCGTCATATTATGCTCCTGCTTCTCAGAAAAGCGATCATTTCTTCTCTTGTTACTTGCGTAGCATCCGCTACATCATTTGTTTCATTCATAACTAATGCTCCTCCATCTCTTCTTTTATCCCCTGTAAATCACGTTTCCCTTATCGGCATCATTAGACCAATCTCAGAGAGGTAGCTGCCTATCTCTGAGTGAGACACTTTTCCTGTTGACGATACCTCAAATAACAAATCAGCTCTCTGAATTGGGCATCCTGGTGGAATCCCCACAGAATCAACACCTCTTCCATACAACCACATCTTGAATGCCACTCCGGTCATAAGTAGTGGGTTATCAATACGATTTGGACCATCTTCTTCGTCATACATTTTTCACTTCCTGTTGATATGCCTCCAGAACTCCCTATCACCCGGTATATTTCTATATGCTGCGGCTGCAACTTGTCAATTAGCGAAGTGTTTTTCTCTATATACCCTGTTTTTTCAGTGAAATCTCCAGAAGTTAATTGCAGCATACTGTTTCTTTACCTCCAAATATCTGTACTCGAAAGTATGTTTCTGTTATGAATTAACATACAAACTAAATATTTGATTGAGGCGCGGATAATGGCTTCGCACACTTTCCTGCTCCTGTGTGCGAATCTGGTATCTGGTGGGATTGCCTTTATCCAGCGCATGCGAGAGGTTTTTATGAAAATGAAAAAACTTTTTATACAATGGCAAAGGATTTCGGTTCAAGTTTTCAATGAGTGGTTTAAAATGAAGAAAATAGCCAAAAAGGATACAAAATCGACTGCCCCAAGCAAAGAAGAAAGAGAGAATATCCTGAATGATATCAGTTCCAAGTATGCATATGAAATTCTTAAAAAACTTGCCGATGAGGATGTAAAAATATCTAAAAGGATAGAGGAACTTGCACTTGAATACCTGGTGGAAGTGGCTCCGGATGATATCGCAGAAAGCGTTTTTGATGATCTTGAGAGTCTTCAAGTCGAAGATGTATGGGATAATTCAGGGGGTACACGGCATGGCTATGTTGATCCAAATGAACTGGCATCTGAGATGTTCGAAGAAGCGATTGAGCCATATGTTGAAGAAATGAGGAAATGTCTGGCGCTTTTGCGGTATGATGAAGCAAAACTTCACTGCCAGGGGATATTGAAAGGGTTATATAAATTTGAAAATGAAGGCTTAACAGAGTTCAAGGATTGGGCGACGGATGATCCAAATACTTATTTCATACAAATTTTTGATGAGTGGAAAGAAGGGAATAAGAATCCAGAACATTTAGAGGAGATGCAGATTTACGTGAAGAAGAATTTTCATGACTGGTATACAGATATTATGAGAAAATAAACACATTCAAGGAGTAAATCATGTCAGCGCGTAGAGTGTGGGCCTTCAGCCCGAATTCTGGGGGAAAGAAAATCCCTGATCTGGTTAGAATTGATGTTGAAAAGCGAATCAATGATGTCGCAGAGCAGCAATTGAAAGGGACATTTGTCCGGTTGGATCTTCGTTTTAAAGGTCAGTTCTGCTACATTGATGCATTTACTGAACCTGCTGTTGATGAAACCTGGAATGAGGAGATCATGCAGGAAACAAGGGAAGAGTGTATTGAAAGATTGCGAAACTCTCCAATTCATCTATGCAGGCTTCGACACTTTGATAAAGATAAATGGGGCTTTGCATACTATAATTACAGCAGTGAAAAGTATGAGCTGGCTACTTATCCCGATGGTGAGTTCTTCGGAAAACCTGAAGATGCATTTCTGGCTTCTGCTGCGTTTTATTGATATAGAATAATCAGGAATATCCCAATAAAAGAAAGTTGTATGGACGTCGAATGTTTGCAAGAAAACTAAGAGTTTGTATCCATTCTATTCCATTACACTCTCTAAAATCAATCACTCCTTAAACTCCTTCTCCGATATCTTGATAATTCAACGATGATTATCGCACCCATTAAATCAGTTTCATTTACTGTCATGAAAAATTCACTTAAACGTTCATTTATTTCTTTTGAAGTGAATGCATACGGCAACCTTAAAATAACTGCTCCTGGATGCTGCGGATATCGAAGTACTTCTCCAAAATCAAGATCCATTGTTATGATGATCTTATTGTTTTTGAAAGCATAATCCATTATTTCCCTATCTTTGGCTGCTCTCATCCCAATATCTCTGACATCTTCTATTTCAAAACCAAGATCCCGTATGACCTGGGCACTTGATTTTGGCATGTCGGCATCAAGCAGGAATTTCAAACTATGCATAAGCTACAATCTCTTCGTTTGCTACGATTTTCATCGCATATTCTGCTGCAGCCTGCACATCTTCCTTTTTAATATCATAATCTTTTGCGATATCTTCTATGTCCATACCGCCAGCTAAGGAGCCTAATATAAGTTCTATAGGCACTCTTGTGCCTTTTATAATTGGCTTTCCATGCCTTATCTCAGGGTCAATAATTACCCTTTTTTCGAACATTTTTACCTCGGTAAATAATACTGATGCCATTATAGTTAAAGTTTGTTATATTCATTTTACCATATAATTCAGACAATTTTATTGATAAGCAGTTCTGCAGCCTCAACACATACGCCTCCCCCAATCATCAGGTCAATGATCAAGACTGTTCAGGTATATACTTTACATTCATACATCACGTAATTCAACAGCTTTCTCACAGCCGCCATAAAACAAATCCCCTCCATCTCCATCACAAGCTGTATCACATTCCCCGACCTCCCGCACCCGAAACAGCGCCACAAATTCTTCTGGTGATTTATGGACAGGCTGGGAACGTCATCTTTATGAAGTGGACAGAAGACAAGCTTCTTGTTACCGAGAATTCTTGAGATTGGATAGGACTTAGCCATCTGAATTTCCTCTTTTGAGACGAATCTTCCATTCTTTTCCGCTGCCGGGGCTCTCCTCATCTGCACTGCCCTGGATTCCCTCTCTTCCCCCTCTTCCTTACGCCTCTCCACCACTACATCTTCCAGATTCTTTAGCAAGCCGGGGACGACTCTGTCATTGATACGGATGTTGTCCTTGATAATAATATCCAGGTCAAAATCATACCTCGGCTGCTTTGCAAGTTGCCTGATATGGTTAGCACCTTTACGAACATCCCTCGCATTCAGAGGCACACAGAAATACCCGCTTTTATGCGGTGTATTCGGGAGCCTGGAGACTCTTGCGATGTCACCCCTGACGCTGCCTCCATCGAGCGTTGAAAGAATAAGTCTTCTGGATCCTGAGTATAATCCTTCGTGAACAATGTCCCAGAAGAGTCCCAGAACCTCCTTCTTATTCTCAACGGCGATGGCTGTAGGTGAGAAATCGATATAGTTTGCCGTGCCTTTCTGACCTGAGAAATATGAATGGGCTTCTATGGACAAGTCCTGTAGAACATCTTTTGTCATACAGGTTTCGTATAGAGCCATGCTGAGATCCTCCTTCGAGTCAAAATCAAGGTAAAGCCTGTCGATTATCGCAGTATCATAGTCCAGCTTGCCAGGGCGGTTTTCAGGTTCAAAGGCATATACTGAGACATAGAATCCAGGTCGGTTTGAATATGCTCTGACAAGTCCAGCCAGCTTATCGAGGCTGCCTATTCTATGGATTCTCACCAGATTCAGAGGCGATTCATGAGGTAGGGGCTTGTAGGCAAACTCTCTCATGAAGTTACCTTTACAATGAGCCTTCCAATCCGGTAGGCACTTATCAACGTTTAGACTCATTCTGCCATACCCGTTTGATAAGCAGAGGAGTATGGGATTCGCATGCGTTCTTTCCTGGTATGCGAATCCTATCCTGGTCTGGTCTGCCCTTACCCTCCGCTGTTGTATGCTTTTTAATAAGAGACAAGCGAACCGACATAAGCAACGCTTTTCCCACAAATTTGGTTGGGTTTCCAGAAATGCATATCCTGCGGGGATGGGACTTTTATTGTGCCATCGATTATTGCAGGTAATCCATATGCTGAATATGCTAAATCAAACGTTTTCCCATCTTGATTGACAAGAAGATAGCGATTATCGTATTTTGCGTTTTTTACAAATACCTGATAAAAGGCCGTTGTCGGATTGACTGAATTCATCTGATCGACCCCTGATGTTGAACTTGATGAGATTACGATTTTAATACCATTCAAAATCAGGTTTTCGCTCTGATCTCTGACATACCCCGATACAACCTGTCCAACTATGCTTTCTAGCCAGCTTGTAGGAATGAGGATTTGCTTTAAAGGACACGATATATGGTTTGGTCTATGAATTATTGAACCGTTCATATGAGTGGAAGCTGTCGGCCAGTAATAAGGCGAACCCGATAGGTAGCCTCTTGTCACGGTCAGGGTATTGGTCGAATAATTTACTCCCGTGATCAACATTATTTCGTCATCTATGAGCAACATCTGACCAGCGGTAAAATTATCCTTCTCAACTTCACTTAAATATTGGATGGACGTTTGATTTGCTGCTATCGATCCGTATAAACTGGCGAGAACTGGCTGTCCGTCCGGAAAAAATCCACCTTCGGGATAACCCGGTGGCCAGCTATTAGAATCGGTTGCTGCATCCGGCCAGAAATAAGGTTCACCAGATTTATACCCACGAATAACAGTTATTGTTTTGGTTGTTCTATCGACCGCTGAAATCCACATTATTTCATTATCAATCAATAATGTAGTTCCTGCAACAAAAATATCAAGTTCTGGCCACGGATCTTTATACACAAGTGAAGTCTCTGACCCGTTTATTGCTCCATCCAGATGTGCATGGAGAGGTGAATTGTCTGTTAAAATATACCCCTTGGTCGGACAATTTGGATTTGCGGAAGGATATCCATCAGAATCCCTTGGACATCCTCTTACATGTGTTGCAGCCATTGGGTTTTGACTGGAATATATTTTCGGGTCTGCTGGGGATAACCAATTATTGTCTCTCTTTTCGATATCATATAAACTATAATACGACCACACCTGTACCCAAATCCCGATATCTTTGAATGTGGGAGTATAACGCCCATCACTTTCAAGCTGTATTTTCCACTTATAATATTTACCAACTCCGGAAAAACCATCTGGCATTACTATTGGGTCAAATTTATAGTTTCCAGAAGTGTATTCGGTTGCAATCGTTCCATCACTTCCAGAATAATCCGTCCATGTCAGGTTATCATCACTGAATTTTAGCTGAGTATGAACCTGTGTTCCTCCCGTCCCATCCACTGAACCGACCTGTAAATGAGTATATTTTGCGGGTTGTGTTAATCTATTTAGATCGTTGGAGTTCGCAAAACCGTACCAGGCCGGGTCAAG
>JAPMTR010000093.1 GCA_026552975.1 Candidatus Methanoperedens sp. | reverse complement strand
GATGAATTATGTCTATGAATAACGAAAATAATGAGTAAATTTTGTTAATTCTTTTATTGATATAGGCAATTTAGACAGACGTTATATTGACGCCATAGCAAAATGTTGCGTTTCCTTTCGCTTTCAAGTCATCGATCGCTTGTCTGATAGTGCACAATTGATTACCAATCTCCGCTCCTGGTATTGGTATCACCTCCATATCTTATCCCCTCCTCTGAGATGCGAAGATAAAGGCAGCCATCTTCCTTGCCATTTCCCCGCTGGTAAACTCCATCTCAAACTTCCCGTTCTTATAGAGTTTCGAACTCACAAGGACCGGGTCGGAGATCGGGCACTTATCCCAGGGGTTCTTCATGTGGTTATCATACAGGTTTGCTATTACACCACCATGAACAACTCTCGGATCCGCATTCTGCAATTGTATGCGGATGAGCTTCTCCAGGGAAGTTACGCGCATCCTGAAGTCCCATATCCCATCTGGGGACAAACCATACTTGCTCTCTGTAACCTGATGCCTTAGTATGAGCGACTTGCCCTTGACCATATCCTCTGGTGAGTTTATCCCCCTATATGGCAACAAGTAGTCAGCTTCTTTGAGAAACTGTGCTTTTAATTCATCCTTTGCGGTGTCATACTTGGACCTGAATATTGCCATCACTTTGTCTACAGTAAAATAGCGAGGAGCATGTTTGTCGAGCGCTTTGCTTATCTCATCCACGTCTATATTGACATTTGAGTTCTCGAATTGTGGTCTGAGCACAGCCCGTATAGCTTTATTGCGGGCATCCTTAACGAGGTCGCCAAGCGGTTCTTCTTTTCTATCCGCGCTGAATCTGTCTGACTCCGGCAGAAGGGTGTTTATATTCTCTACTAATCGCTTTGCCTCCAATCGGCAGGCTAAGAGTTTGCTGTATTCTTCCTCTAACTTCCTTTGATCTAATTCCATGTTATATCACCTTATTGCCACGGTGACACATCCTTGAGTATGTCTTTTGTGTACTGTTCAATATCTGCGTTTTCCACATCTGGCGAGTAATCTGTATACTCCTTCAAGACACCACCCTTCTCGGTTTCACCGGACTTTATGGCATCTATGTCTATTACCCGATACGTTACTCCTGATCCCTTTGTGGCCACGGCGGTGATGACACCGCCTTCTATTACTATCACTATTTCTGGTTCTGCCATAATCACCCCTCATATTTTCATGGTCGGATATGCCAGGCTGACCGATAGTTGCGCTTCACTGCCCATCGTTGATATTACCTTCACAGTCTCCACAAGGCGCTTTGCTTTTGCAGCATTCCTGTCTTCCAGGAATAGCATGTGTCTTATGTCGTAGTTGATCATCTCAAAAAGATCTCTCTTAAAGCAGGCATCGCACCTCTCGCACCAGTCAACAGTTTCCCCACGAAGGGCTTTTTCTATCAGTACTTCCGCATGCTTTGGCGTATGGTATCCGATACTGCCCTCTACCATTGCCGCCACAAGCCACTCTTTTCCTTTTTCATCCACCAGTTTCTTTAGATCAGTCGGGTCATTTATTCTCGCAGGTTCTTCCATAAATCACACCCCCGCCGCTACCCTGGTTGGAGGCAGCAATGTCCCGAACAAATATGCTGCAGATTCTTTGATGGTGCCGGAGCCCTTTTTGTACCAACGCCCGAATACCTGCTCGTGTTCTGATCTGTCTACATTCAAGTTGAAATCGGCCTCAGATAAATGCCAGAGACTCAGAGATATTCGTTTGATATGCCGTTTGTGCTTCTGGTGGCACTTTTTGATTTCTTCTTCTGTGACGTGTGACATCCAGTTAATGTGCGAAACCTTGTATTCCTTAGCCTGATCGTCCCAGATCAGGTTAGTCTCCAGGACTTCTTCGAAATCCTCAATGATCTTCGCTTTATTCTCTTCAGGCATATCAGGGGCGATTTCCAGAGTGCCGACTACGAATGTTTCCCATGACATATTCAATCACTCCTCGTTTCTGGCTGGTGGAGATTTTCGAATGCTTCTATGACAGCAGCGGCAGTGCATTCGATGCGCTCATTGCATTTTCCGCATAGAGCCCACTGCTCATCGAAGTCATTTATAACAGTGATGCCTGTCTTCTTTTCACCATTCTCAAAGTGAATTTCTGTCTCTGAATACCCGCCAGAGATTGCCTCTACAACGCCGACTTCAAACAAGTCAGCGTCGCAATGTGGACAGATATGGTCTGTCTGGTCATCATCCGGTACTGGAGCCACCGGCTCAACGAATTTATTATTATTTAGATCCATTATTGTTCTCCTTCTGGCTCTGTCCAGCCAGTTTATAAGGGGAGTCAATTTCCTGAAAACGCCAGATTTCAGCGCTGCAGTGCGAAATCTGGTATCAGCCATAAATATAATAATATAAGTATATTATTAAGTAACTATATTATTTAAAATCTCTTAATTCTTATTCGCCGCTCCTCGTATCCCCCTCGCGTGCTCCTCCATATCCTCGCACCTGTGCCTCGCAGTTTGTTTTGTGAAGGAGGGCGGGGGATTTTCGAGAAAGTGGCTATTCTGGGCTATTCAATTCGAGCATTATGGTCGCCATCAATCTTCTGGCAGAACATATCCCACATAAGCCACGAAACTATTGCCTCGCTTCCCGGTGGCGCTTCGCTGGTTGAGAAATGCTCGATCCATTTTCGGAAAAATGCCTGTGATTTTTCATGTGCTTCTCCCGATGTTCTTCCGTCCAATAGCGATAAGACTACCTGGTTTGAAGAATCAAGAAACGGCAAAGCAAGTTCATCATCAAGCTCCCTGCCGGCAGAACAATTCTTGTCCGATGCAAAAATAAAGGCATCATCGTAACCTATAAAGCATTTTGCTCCGGCGTCTACTGCTTTTAGACCGAGAACCTTTGCAGAACTGCATGAAACCGAATAAACGGTCTTTGAGTTAAGCAAATGTTCATTATCTCCGCTTTGTATCAGCACTTCATTTTTATGCCCAAAAATCGTATCGTCGCTTCCGTGCCCATTGAATACAACAAGAGACGGATTCTGCTTATGGAGGTATTTCTCAACTTCGCTTCTGGATGCTTTCGGACCTGCAAAATCAGAGCAGGATATGCCTTGTTTGTCCGCAGCATCTACCAGGTGCTCGCTCCATTTGAAAAGATATGCAGTGGTTGAATCATGATATGGTCGCGTGATTAGCATTCGGCTCATTTCAACATTCCCTTCATAGACCGCAGATAGAAAAGCTGTATCTCCACAACTTTTTTGCCTATTTCGTCTCTTTTCTTTACGTTTTCGATAAGTTGATACTTGTCAAATGTGCCATAATTCCCTATGGAGATTTTCATATTCTCAGGCATGGAAGAAATCCGTGCGATCACAAGTTTATTTATTTCGTCTTCGTTTACCATAATATCACACTATATTATTTCAAGCTCAAGGAGCTTTTGCAGTATGGTCTTGCCAAGAGATGTATTGTTTTTTATTTCCATATATGCGACGTTCCACGTTAGCGGTTGATCATCCACAACCAGAATTATCTCGTTTCGAAGATTGATTGGTAAGTTTGAATATACTTTAATGAATCGTTCAAGCGACATAGGCATCATCCATAAGCATAGTTTGTCATTTGGGCTTATATAAATGATGTTTATATTTTTTTCTGCATGGTAATAAAGGCTTTCAAGAGTCTTTGATAATTGTACACGCCCTCGCCGAATCTGGCTTTACATTAAGGCTCCCTGGCAGCCTGATAAGTCTTGTAAAATCAGTCGTCACGACCGTGTCTATTTCCACCCAGTTTGGATTGATAATCTTTCTTTCGCGCCTCATCTTGTAATGGTTAAAAAAGTCGGTGATCTCTCTGCGCTCAGGATTGCCCAGTTTCTGCACACACTCATCGTGCACATGGACATGGAACCCGCGGCTGCCCGAATCAACATATAGAAGTTTCTTGAACCCCAGGTCATCTTTCAATATCAACATGAGCTTCTCGCTCTGTTTCTTCGCTTCCCTGAGCGTGGGTTTTTTCAGATGGTCATAATCAATGTCAAATACAAGGTCTGAACCTATCCAGCCCTTTTTCTTATCTTCCATGGGATATGCTGCAGGGTCTTCGTACTTTGATGAAGAGAAATATACGTGATCAGGCGCGCTCTCAATGAGATAAGTCCTGAACTTCTGTACTGATGAAAATGCCTTGTGCCTTACCATCTTTTCACCGTTCTTCCTGAACCCGAACTCTCTGCCTGTAAAATCCGGCGGCTCATAGAGGTGGGCATGCCAATAATAATCAGAAATGCTACTCAAGATACTACCTTTTTAGCTTGCTTCTTATTCTGAATCCACAGCTTTCTTCTGTAGAATATCAGTGGGTGCTTTATCTTCTTGCACTGTGTCTTGCCCGGACAATTACCATTAGTCGTCATGGTCGCGCAGGTCGGACAGGTATAAGCCGTTCCCGACGCGCCTGCGATGTGATTTATCTGGTAATTGGTATCCTGTTCTTTGAAATCAGGCGATGCCCTGAAGATCTCTGTTATCTTCTCAGGTTTCATCCCTATATTGAGCAGGAAGGTTGTCATAGCAAAGCGCATCGAATGAGATAGGTTGACATTTGCCTGGACATCCGCTATTGCCGAACTTATACATGGTGGGAAGCAACCCGGACTTACTTCACTGAATCCCTCTTTACTGAACCCCTGCTTATTTGCACGGATATTGGCTGCTTCCTGCACCTCATTTATATACTGTTTCAGCGCTTCTTTTATTTCCTGTGGCACATCATGAGGCAATCCGAACTCCACCTTCTTCCGTACAACTTCTTCCATCAGGCGCGCGAAGTCACTTTTTGATATTGTCAGCATGCCTCCCTTTACGGTGCGGCTTGAAAGTTTCCACTTTGGTTCATGTAACACATGGGCATGGTGAATGTAATCTGTGAAGTGTATGGTAGCGCTCATGGTTCTGGCATCTACTGTTGCGGTTATGCCGAAATCCGCGGCCAGTTCTCTCAGTCCATCAGCCCTGAAGCTCATAATGTGTTCGTATGCTAACTTGGCAACAGCGAGGGCATACCTCTTAGTAAGGTAGGTATTTTTGATACTTGAAACGATTATCCTGGCGACAGGATAAGCCAGTAGCTCCTTATTTGCAGCTGGTTCATTATATCTTCGATATTTTAGTGTGCCGTTCTGCAGCGCTTCAAGGACACACCCCTTAGCTGCCGAACGGACGCTTTCATAGGCCATATCCGTACATACATCAGCCGAACCAACCGAAGATTCCTTCATATATTCCAGGGCGCCTGTAGTGCAGGGGATATTAGCAAAGTCGATGATGTCCATTAACCTCTCATATTTCAACTAAGAATCTACTTATCTTGGTATTATATAAGTATTACTATTGTAATACAATCCCTCTTATCTTCCTTGGCACGATTCCCAGTTCTCTTGCCAGCTCTGCCGTCTCTGGATCGCTTACGCGCTCCCATGTCAGATTTACCGCTGACTTCAACTTACTCCGTGGTATCAATAACTTATTTCCGTGGTACTCTATGATCTCATAGGAGAAGGCACTTGTTTCTGATGCTTTCGTCAGCGCATGCAATTTTTTCTCGTTCTCAAGTAACATTAATCCTCCTTCATGAGCATAATCGTAAGAATAGGTTCTGCATTATCCCCGGGACCGCAGATCGCCTTGAGATCCACAGTTTCCATCTTTGGATTCCCCGCTTTCGAAGGCATCTGGAAAATAGTCTTGAAATAGAGTGTCTGTGCAGTATCCTTCTGCGACTCTGCCACGTCTATATTTGCTTTCTTCATTGCCCTGGCGCTGAAAGAGAACATTGTAAGTACATCCCATAATCTTCCCTGCATGTCCTGGAAGCCTTTGAGGCTCTCCGGCGGCTCGATGTACCCATTCCATAATGCTTGTGTGACCGCTGTTGGATACACTATACCGGCTTCTTTTGCAGTTTCAGTGACATCCACAAGCACCCCATCTTCGATTGCTTCGGCGCGGGTGTAGACATCAATTACATCTCCGAATACACTTTTTGTCGATTGATCCCCTGTTACAGCTTCAATATCCATCAGGGATGGCAGGTCATCTTTAGGTGCATCTATGGGTGGCTTGGTCTTTGGCTTTACTGGCGGCTCAAATGGCTTCGAGTAATCCCCGGCTACTATCCAATCGACATATGTAGCCAGATTCTCCTTCCGAATGAAAGACTGGCCGAACCCCGGCTTGTTCATATTTGTGAACAGGTGTTCATTATAGAGAACAATGGGGTCATCCGCACCACAGGTATCCTGCACGATATCGAACCCTGGGATTTTACTGGCAGCAATCATCTCGCACAGTTTCGCAAGTTTGTCCGGTCCGACTTCATACCTTCTTGCCCAGACATCTATTGAATATGTAATGCTTCTGGCAGAAAGTGAAACTATCTCCCACCCCGGACAACCTTTCTTATGATTGTGATTATCTAATAGCAGGTACTGGCCGCCATTTGATGTGCCCAATATGTAGTGGTACTTCAGCGCAGGGTCTTCCATGAAGGGCTCTAAATCCACGATCTTGCCTGCATAATAGGCTGCAAGAACTTTCTTGCAATGTGTACACAGATATGCGGATACGCACTGGAAGTCCACGGGGATTATGTCCCACTTGTTGGTGTTATAGAAATATATTCTATTGTTCTTTACTTCAATCATTCCTTTACCCCTTTAATCATCATCCCAACTCTGCTGGTTCGGGAATGAGTGTCAGGTTCACTTCTTCTAATCTCTTCCTGGCATTGTGGGCAGAAGTATGTTGGGGCCCTGTTGTTATCCGCATTGAGATCGTATATTATCTCCCCTGCCCGCACTGATTCCAGATTAGCCATGTTGAAGTGGTGGAAGATCGACATGGAGTTATGAACATTGGTGGGCTTCTCGCCCGACCCTTTGAGAATTAGTGGAACATCTCTCTTAACCATGAATGACACTCCTTTTCCCCGTGCCCGAACTTCGTGTACTTTCTGTGCTTCGCTTATTATCTCGTCCATACTGCTGTCTACCCTGGAGCGGAACTCTCCCCGGCACTCAGCGGATTCCAGAGCATCCAGTACATCCAACTGTAACGTCTTTGCATAATGCTTCAGTTCGTCTATATGCTTATGCATGTTTTTCGGCAATTCTTCATATTTCATAGTTTTTCCGTTCAGTTTTGTAACTTTTCCACTCCTTTTTTCCTGAAAACGCCAGATTTCAGCATCGCAATGCGAAATATGGCATCATCGAACTATCATTGATCGCTTTTTTCCGTGTTTCAATGAGATGTTGCAGCATTATGAGGTGGAAGCAGATGTATCGAAGAAAGACATAGATAAGTTGGATATCGGTAGCTTTAGAAATGCATAGGTTTGGTAGATAAAGGCTGCATCTTCCGGAAGTTAAAAAGTACGTCTTTCCCGCAATGTTATATACAGTCGGGTGTTAAATATAGGAGATTTATGGAAGATTTGGAAATAAAAAATAAAATTGAAAGTGCTTTGAGGGTAGTGCTCGATAGAGATAAACTTTTATTGCAAAATGATATTCACGAAAGAACGGTTGCTCATAAGTTGGCAGTTCTACTTCTATAAATTCGATTCTGAGATGTGTCTAAGCAGAACAATATCCATCTATGCTTGACATGAGTTATCGCTCAGAACAAGAACAAAATTCATTTTTATGCGTTATTTCGACGGGAAAAGCTTCAAGCTTGATAGTTTGTGAAACTGGAAGTTTTATAACTGCATTATATCCATTATAGTTAATAGCAACTTTTATTTATAGCGCACCCAATCACAATACGAATTAATGTGGTAAAGTGAAGAACGTTAGATTAAAAAGTATTGGGTAAAGATGAATGGACGGAGAACAAATGGGAATCCAAGAGGATATATTTAATGAATTCTTTAGAAAATTGGAATCGGATGAAAAATTTCCAGATTTAATTGTCAAAGAACTCAAAACACTCTGGGAAAGTGGGGAGATATCGTCAAAAGAAAAGCTCCTTGAGGTAATAAAAATAGGGTGTGAAGATGCCAAAAAAGATTAAGGCGATAAATATTCATGCTTTTAGAGGTATTCCAGAATTAGAGTTAGAACTTAATGAGAAAAGTCTTCTATTGCGAGGAGAGAACGGAACAGGGAAAAGCTCAATAGTAGATGCTATTGAATTTTTTTTTACTGGGAAGATTTCTCACTTAGAAGGCGTAAAAGGACTATCATTACAACGCCATGCTCCTCATGTAAATTTTACTCCTGAAGATATAAATATTGAAATCAAATTTAATCCCGATAATATATCTCTGAATAGAACTTTTACTGCACTTCCCTCAATACCAGAACAATTAAAAGATTATTTCCAAATCACGCAAAAAGGGACATTCATCTTACGTAGATTGCAAATTCTTGCATTTATTATGAGTAAACCTGCCGATCGTTTTAGAGCCATCGGAAGTATAATCGGCATCGAACAATTAGATGAAATAGAACTTGGAATGATGCGGCTTCGTGACGATTTGAAGGGAGAAGTAGACTCTAAAAACGAGGAAATTGTTAGACTGCTTAAAGAACTTTCTATAATAATAGGGAAAGATATTACAACTACTGAAAATGTTTTGTCAGCATTAAATGAAAAGCTCAAAGAAGCCAAATTGCCGTTGATCGAATCCTTTGAGAATGTTGACAAACACGCAAAAGAAATGCTGAGAGCAGTTAGAAAAGCTGAAAGTATAGACGAGTTTAAACTGATTAATGATATATTGGAAGCAGTAAAAATTGAACCTATAGATGAAAAGACTGTAAATGAACTTAATAATTTGAATAATAAAATAAAACAACTTTTGCAGGAAGATATTAGATTTGAACTGTCTGTTGTAGACCTGCTTGAATCTGGTAGAAAAGTCATAGAAAAAGAAGAGATGGATTTCTGCCCATTATGCGAGCAAAAAATTGATAGATCAAGCTTACTTGCAAGAATTGATGGTCGTCTTAGAACTTTGCGTGATCTTTCTGATAAAGCCTCCGAAATTAGGACATTGTCTGTCCCGATTATAAATAACTTGGAGGGAGCAAACAATAAACTTAAAATTATGATGTCAAAAATCAAGTCTTTGCCCGAACTCGCAGAAGAAAATGGTAAAATAATAGAAAAAATTGCTTTTTTGAATGAATTTGTGCCTCAAGTCATGGGTGCAAAAGATCTCAAGAATGATATTCCTATTCAAATGTTTAACCAACAAAAAAATGAATGCAATGAATTATGGGGTTCTTTATCTACAAAATGTGGTCAATTACTTAATGATATTGGGCTTACGGAAGAGGAGCAGAAAGTAATAAATGTTGTTCGTTTGATTGAACAAGCTAAAAGTAAATCTAAAGATATATCAAGGGTTAAATCCGAACTTAGATCTCACCAAAATCAATATCAGCTTGCTGAGAACATATTTTCTACATTTTCTGAGATAAAAAAGACAAAAATTCAGGAAATATACGATTCGATACAGGAAGATATACAGAATTTTTACTTAACTCTTCATCCAAAAGACCCTCACAAAAATATTGAACTTACAGTTGCACTTGGCAAAAGAGCAAGCACCGAACTGAAGATAGAATCTTTTGGTCGAGGTGGGGAAGATCCAAGGGCATTGACAAGTGAGGGACATCTTGATTCCTTAGGTTTGTGTATCTTTCTTGCATTTGTTAAAAAGTTTAATGATAGTTGTACCTTAGTTGTTTTAGATGATATAGTTTCCACAGTAGATGCTAGACATCGAGAGAATATTTGCAAATTATTGTATGAGGAATTTGGGGATAAGCAACTAATTATAACTACACACGATGGAGTCTGGTATGAGCAATTACGTGCTTCTCAACGAGCTTATAAAATGGGGGACAAATTTAAAAATTTAGTAATTATTGATTGGAATGTTGATACAGGACCAAAAATTTTGCAGTATAAACCAAGGTGGGAAAGAATCCAAGAGAAAATCGAATCTGGAGATAAAACTGGTGCAGGAAATGAGGGACGACAATATCTAGAATGGCTTCTTAAAAAGATTTGTGATGTTACAAATGCACGAGTACCCGTTAACAATTGGGATAGTGGAACAATTGGTGACTTGTTTCCTCATGCCAGAAAAAGAATAGATGAATTGGTAAAGGATGATTCTTACAAAGAAAAGGTTTCCAGTGCTTTTACTGAACTAGAAAAGACATTAATCTTAGGTAACCTTCTTTCTCACGATAATATATTAGCGGATGATGTGTCAATGGATGAAGTAAAGAATTATTGTGGTTGTGTGCAAGAACTACATGAACTATTTTTATGCTCGAATTGCAAAAATTTTATTAGTTATTTTCGTGAACTGAATATCTTAAGATGTCCAAATAAAAATTGTCCAGACCCTATGGAGTTTAAGACAAAATGATTGCTTCACCAGCGCCGGGAAGCTTCGAATGTTTATGACTTTTTTATCAAATTTGCCTGAACTCAGGGGTTATGGAAAAAATATGCACATGGTACACATTCACCGCAATATCCATAATTTTGATATCCATTTCCACGCAGTTCCCCTGATTTTATCCTCTCCTTTAATCCATCTCATATCCTTCCTCTTTCAGCATCTTTAGCGTGAAATCGCGATAGCTCAGCCACTTTGCAGGGTCAAACTCCGATGCATCCTGATAATCAATGCCTTCGTCTATTGCTTCTGACTTCGCATCCATCAACTGCTGCATATATTCGTCTATCGAACCCTTCGCCCTGAGCATGTAGATACGGGGTTTCCTTGTCTGCTGAGGCCTAAGGATCCTGCTGTATGCCTGGATCTGTTTGCTTGGCGTCCAGGACGTATCCGCTATGATGACCACATTCGCTTGCGGGATATTGAGCCCCATCTCGCCGCAGGTTGTGGTGGCAAGCAGGACGTGTGTTCCATTGTTCTTGAAATCATTGAGAACCACGTTCCTGTTCTTGATTCCCTGCGAACCGATGAATACATGAGACTTAATTCCCTTGGTCTTGAGTTCCTGCTGCATGAGCTTCTGAAAATCAGGTCGCTCCGAGAAGACAATGATCTTCTCTTGTTTAGAGAGTGCCTCTTGTATCAGGTCGAGAGTTCTTTGTTGCTTTGTGGTGATGCCCCCCAGCCACTGTATATGCTCATTGTTCGTTTTCTTTGATTGGGGAATAGTGCTGGCGAACTGCAGTTGAGTCAGGTGTGCCAGCACAACCATCTGGTCGATCTTATGGCCTTCAGGGCTTTCCTTTTCCAGCCGCAATTGCTCTTTGAACCATGCAGCGAACTCGTCCAGCCAGTGCTTGTAATGCTTCACCTGCTCCGGTGACATCTTGATCAACTCTGTGGATATCTCCGGTTTCGGGATCGTCACAAAGGCTGCCACTTCCGGCTCTTCTCTCTGCCGCCTGATGATCTTTGGCGACATCATCGCCCACCACTTTGCCGTATCCTTTATCTTCGGCATCTCCCTGGCTTTCATACCTTTATCCAGAGTCTGCTCGAACTGCGGCGTCACCCATTCGATGGAAATGAAATCTTCTTTGAACTGCCGGGTGCCTGTGGTGTAGCCGCTTTTGTACCCGCGCTCGCTTGTCTGCTCAATTGGATTGTGGTAGCCATAAGGATTGAGTTCTGTGCCGTCCCCCCAGCCAAAGACAAGAAGGCTGAAGATATTGCGCGGATAATTGGCTATCGGCGTACCTGTGCTGAGAAGCTTGTATCTGGCTTTCAGCATCCTGACCGCCTTGGCCTGCTCGCTGTCCTTTGCTTTTATTTTATGGGCTTCGTCCACAGCAATGAACTGGAACCTGCGGCGCATTGCCTTTGCGAAGGTCTTCTTGGTATGCTCGTTCAAAGGTTTCCAGAGTTTGTTGTAGGCGATCAGGTTGAACTTCTTCAGTTGTTTCAGGTCCTTCTCTGATTCGATAACCTGATAGTCTATTATGTTAAGTTCCCTGAACTCTTTTATGAACTCTTCTTTGAGCTTTGGTTCGACGATTATCAGGTTATGCTTTGTTCCATAGAGTAAAGCCAGCGCAATGATCCCGCGCGTTTTACCGAGACCCATAGACCAGCAGAGAAGGTTGGTGTTTTTCAGGCTCATCCTTATAACATCATCCTTCTGGAAGTCCCAGAGCCAGTCGATACCCAGCGCCTTAAGCTGCTTCTCCCTCGCTTTGTAGAGGTCGGGATACATCGACCTGATACCGTTGTGCTCATTCAGGCAGATCCATTCGCCATCCTTCCTGATATACTGTTCAAAAGGCGTAAGCCGCCTCTCCAGCCAGCGCTGCTTCTTAATGATCCACTTTGTCACCTGTGGATCCAGTGATGCATCCAGGTTCGCAGCACGAAGGTCGCTTATAATGTTCGGTATGAATCCTGAATTGTTAAGAATGTGCTTTCTTCTAAACCTGACGTCCGATTCCTGCGTATACGCCTTGAGTCCATCATTCCACTGCTGCCCCATTCCATCCAGATACTGTCGGACCTTGAGCGCTTCAAGCAGATTCGAAGATCTGATGACCAGGTTGGAAGAGTCCGGAGCGAGCGCCACCTTGACTCCAACGCGCCCACTATCGGGCAATGGAAGGTCCGGTTCGGTGACTGTTACATGTTGCTCTTTCCATGTCTGTGGCATCGTGTGCTCCTGGAAAGCGTTGTCAATAAGGCTCAGGTCTTCTAATGCTTCATTATAATGCTGTGTTCGTTTCCACTCTTCCAGGACAGCACCCAGATCACTAAGTTTCGCAATTGTACGAACAAAAGCACTCTTGCGATCGTAATGGTGAAACTTGGTGTGATATATGACAATGCTGCATGGCCATGCTGTGCCTGCATCTTTCCATACTTCTGCTGGCATATCCACTCTCAGTACCAGCTCTGCGTGCTCATTTACCCACTTCTCGAAGGTGTAGGTATTCTCATTCGTGAAGTAACCCATTGGCAGCACGGCAGCGACATAGTTTGATGCATTCTTGATGGCGATTTCAAGCGCCGCGATGTGCGACTGGATGCTTGAGTTGGGACCAAGATCCCCCCAGCTGGCATTTTCAAGCGGGATGTTCTTCTGTTCCAATTGCATCGAGAAAGGTGGATTGATCAAGAAGTAATCCCCCTGGATCGTCGGATGGTTGATCAGTGAATCCTGGACTATGTGTGCATCAGGCCAGAGCCTTGCAGCCATGTGATACGCCTGATCTTCCAGCTCTATTCCTGTTTTCAGGCATGATGGAGAAAGGTATCGAAACATCCCACCGATACCGCAGCTATTGTCAACGACTAATGCCTTTTTCTTTGTCTTATCAAGGCCAAGTGCTGCTGTGACGAACTGTACTATCTCTTTTAGTGTGAAGAACTGTGCATAATTCGCTTCCCTGCGCCTTGCCATGTCCGCGAGTCCGCGGTCGCCTTCAATCTTTACTGTCTGGCCGAGGGTCTTGTAATTATGCAAGATGAAATCCCTGATAGTGAAAATATCATTTGCTGGAGTTTCCAGGATGCTCTTCCATAAAGATCCATTTGGATTTTCCATGATATCAAACGGGATATCCGGTAACCTGAATATTTCCGGTTTTTCTGTGCTATAATACCGGGTTGACCCAAAGCCAGGGAAATCTTCAAATCCTGACACATCGGGAAGCGAGTACTCAACAGTCATAAGCTTCAAGATAGGGTTTGTAGCATCCGCAACGTTAGTTGGGGTTACAGGGCTAACCGGCGCAAGAACCTGTTGAGTCGCAGCTATTGTAATTGTATCACTATCGTTATTCTCTACAAAAGTCGAGAAAGCATCCCAGGTTAATTGTACTGCCATAAAAACTCCTAAAAAAAACTACAAATCTTGAGTAATACCCTTCGTGCTATCCCAGAATCTATCGCCGCTCATTACCAGCGCATAGACATGTTTACACGGCATCTTCGAGTTTATCCCGCGGTTTATGAAATCCTCACAATTACATCTACCCAGACCAGCGCCTTTATCCACATCTACCTCGAATTTTCTTCCATTATGGGCTGTACATATCCAACCGTCACCATCCGGGCCGGGTTCGAACGACATTTCTTCGGATGTGGCTCGCATGATCCTGTCGCTGCGCTGTTTACTGTTTGTGGCATCAAAGATCAGTTCAACCATTCGTGAGTCAGGTTTCTGGCATGTCGCTATCTGTTGCCGATGAGATTTTCCAGTTTCCTCGATTGTGATTATTTCACCATGTTCTATTGTTTCCAGGAAATCTTCGACAGCCTGTTCTGCCAGACCAGTTGCCCGCTTCTGAGCTTCGTAATAATCCCCATCGACTCCCGCTACCCTGAATCCGAACTCAGCGGTGTGAACCACTTTACCCACAGGCACTTGAATCCCCCTTCTTGCCTCAACGGCATCAATAAACATCTGGCTCACCGCTTTCTTCCTTCATTCGACTTCCTTGGCGACAAACTCTCTCAAGATCCATTTTCTTCTCCTTCTGGCTCATGCCAGAGTTAATGAATCTGTTCAGTTTGCCTGAACACGACAGATTTCAGCACCCGCAGTGCGAAATCTGGCATCAATAAATGTCATACTTCTTTCAAGACCTCCAGTGGAATAGAAGCTTCATCTGCATAATAAAAAGAGTCGATCCGAAGCAGCCAGATAATGCCGGTTACTTTCGACTTAACTACTCTGAAGAGTTGGTCAGGTTTCGCATAATCCTGTGGCAATGAGATGACATCCGGATGTTTCGCAGCAGTTCTGATTTTCCGATGCCGCGGATCTTCCGGGTGACTTGCGACCAAATACGGTTTTGCAGGTGTGAGCTTTAGATTCATCCCAACCCTCTCTACCAGGTAATACTCGCCTGATTGCACCATCCCTTTCTTGAAGGATATCTGTACTTCCCTGCCATCGTATGCATAGGTTCTCTTGAGTGTCTCATAAGGCGACTCACTCTTAAGAAGAGCCTCTACATCCAGTTTCACCATTTAATACCCCATAGGTAACATTGTTTGCTTTCTCCTTCGTTTGCTAAAAGGCAGCAGTGCATAGCATGATGCCGCAAAACTATGAGCCCTCGTTATCGAATACCTTCGTTTGACAGTCTCCCTGGACTCCACTTCAACAATATCAGCCATGTTGAGTTCAAGCAGGTACTCATCTATCGACTGGCTCTGGTCGATATCGATAATATGGTATGTTTTGTTCGTGATGTGTGTTTCCAGGATCTCGCACATTGCCGAGTGATCCACATCGCAGAAGTACTCCCACTGTTCTTTTGGCAGCAGTTGCTTGGAATCCGAGTCCTTGTTCTTCACTGTCCAGGATGGGAACGACTCTTTTCTATCACCTGTGGTAATAGCCCAGACTTTCTTCGGGAACATTGACATGAGTTCCTGCGGCATCTTCTTTGAGTAACCCGCATCGCACATCACATAATCCGGTTTCTCGAAGTTGATCAGGTTTATTGCATCGCTCAGGTGCTTCCTGATGCGTCTCTCATTTGCTTCCAATTCGCGCTCGATCGCTGATGTAGCTGAAGACTTCGCTCTTCGTCCTTCGAAATCTGATACTTCATTAGGATCACCCCAACTGCCTGTCCTGATAAGCACCGGTTCATTTGTTGCTGTCATTCCGCAAACGATCCAGCGGGTTACATTGCCCCAGTCTATGCCAATTGACTTTGTGACTATGCTATTCAGTAGTCGCCGTGTTTCGTTTATATCAGTGACTACAAGGCCCTTCGTAGTTTCATACGGAGCGGGTTTCAGACCAGCGCCATTGAAGAATGCACACTCTACTTCAGTTAGATAGAGGGTCTTTGGATAGCTCTTCTTCTTCTCTGCTAAAGATGCTTGTGTTTCGAACGGACTCCATTCCTGAGATAAATGATAACCACTATACCCCTGGGTTGCATTCTTATTCGTTGGAGTCCACTTCTTGCCATTCCATTCTTTCTTATCTGACTTCTCCCAGAGCTCATGCCACAATGTACCCTGGGGCCCGCCTGTACCCATTGCGATTATCTGCCTTCCCGGAAGGTTGACAACTTCAAGCAGCACATACCATGCGGTTCTCGTCATATCCTGCATTTCATCCACGACGCCATAATGCCTGTGTGGGCCGCGTATCGCTTTGCCGGTCGCCCAGGCACCTTTCGCGGTCCACTTGCTACCGTTCGCAAGGTCTATTTCCCCAACCTGGTCTGAGCCATCGGCAGCCTCTATAAGTTTATTAAGTGCTCGATGCTGGCTATCTATTATATTTGGTCTGAATATCTCCTTTGTCAATCTCCATGCCTGATTGTCTGTTGGTGCAGTGGCTATCGCACTCTTCCCTTTGCCCTTCAGAGTCACCAACTTGTGTGTTATCTTATTCGTTGCTATCGTTGACTTTGTTAAAGACCTTGCAAGGAAAAGGATAATAAACTCGGACTCATCCTTGTAAATATCCTTAGCGTAAGGAAGTTTATCTAAAGAGTATTGCTCTCCGTTCACGGTAAAGAACTTCTCTGCAAAGTAGGCTGAGTCATTCTGGATACGGGTATATTCCGCGATTTGATCTTTGGTCAGGTTGTTGGGGTCTATTTGCTGTTGCTGCTGCACTCCTAACTCATCTCCATTCTAAGTCTCTTCCTCTGTCTCTTCATCAACTTGCGAACTCTGTGAATTATCACGTTTGACAATTCTTGCCGTGACGTCTATCGCATTTACTCTCTTCAATGGAGTCCACAAAAGTGATAGTTCACCAGGAATCGATTGTGTATCTTCTGTCCTTGATGGTGGTACCAGTAATCCGAAGTCCTTGAGTTTCTGCTGGATCCTCGCATCAAAAGTAGTAATGTTGGACAACAGGTAGTGTGCCTTGAACGCTACGATCTGGCCTGTTTCCGGGTCATGTACTGAGCTCTTGAAATCTGCGGATATCACTTTGTTAGTCATAAGATCCCTGGATACTATCTGGACTGCGATGTAGCGAAGTTCGTTCATTAAATTGTTCGACTCATCCCACCCCAGTTTTATCCTGAACGACTCCGCGAGATCCTTGACAAACTGTGCTATCTCCGGCTTATTCTGGCTCCAGAAATACATTGCATCCGAAGGAAGACAACCTGCGCCTGTAGTCACACTTGTCACGGTCAATGTTGTGAGTCCTGGCTTCCTTCCTTCATTGGGTGAATAATGTTTGATACATTTTGTCTTATCCGGCATCGCGGCATTGAAGCACAGGGGACCATTAGCTAACTTCCTGTTGCAGATCAATGTTGAGAAACAGTATGTCTTCCCTTTCGACTCTCTTGCGGTCACTTCGCGTAAGACATCTCCCTCCTTATCTGTGATGATCACACCGCTCAGTTCAGGGCGAAGTTCGAGTTGAATCATTTTATCGTCCCTTGTCACGATCATCAACAACATATCCGACGACTTCTCAATATCGGCTTCCATTATCCAGGACGCTCCAAGAAGATTAGTGAGACGTCCTAAAAACGGGGCGTCATTATTTCCTGGCACCTCATTCCAGATAAACCATAACAGTGGGTGGGTTTGCATGCCATCCGAAAGTTCCCATGGTTTTTTCTTTGGAGCATGTTGTTCCTCTTTGAAATCCTGCATTTCTTTCATATACTGTGATGTGTCTTCATTCTCGCCCGGTCGTTCGGTTGCTTCTTCATTTTCTTTATCTTCTTCAGTTTTCATTATGTCCTCGTTTGTGAATATGATCGCATATCAAAATGTTTACAATTTTCCGGGCTACACCACCCGGAAACGATTATTGCTCACTTCGATAAGGTCGCCTGCGGTTTTGAGTTTCGCTATTGCATCCAAAATATATTCCTTCTTGAGTCCTTCCTTTTCTAAGGTTTGTGTGAGCAGATCTTCTGGAACACTATTCCCATTCCCACCCTGCAGAGACCTCACTGCTTCCAGAATTATCCTTAAACGGTCGCGCTGGCTTTTACCCATCCCGGTATTTATGAGGTCTGAGTCCAGATTCCCGGTTTGCGGATCCCTGATCACCTGGTTTAGGCTAACTGTTACTATCCTGATCACCCGTCTTGCGTCCTCTATGGTTGTTTGGCTGCTCAATCTCGTTCTGGCGCTTGCCTGTGCGCAGCGGATCAGTGCCTCAAGTTGACGGGCTGTTACTGGAAGCGGGGTATCGGGGTCTTCGCCAAGTTTTCGCAGGCTCAAGTAAAAGTCATTAAGCATCTTCCTTGCCTCTGGCTGAATGAGTGGATATGAAGTCCTTCTGGCATATGCTATGTACTTCCTCAGGAACTCAACATCGAATACAGGTTTGATCGTACTCATCGCTTCTGTAACCTGTTCTTCGGTTATACCCGAATTTTTCACATACTTGCGTCGAAGAGCCAGCTCACCCGCAATGTGTGTATTAAATATGTGGGCTGATACCGCTGTGTCCTGTGCTGTATTTGGCTCATCCCGGATGATGAATATCAGATCAAACCTCGACAATAATGTCGGTGGGAGGTTTATCTGCTTCCCGACAGGGTCATATTTATCAAACCTGCCATACTTTGGATTCGCAGCACCCAAAACAGAGCATCTCGCTTTCAGGGTAGTGTGTATTCCGGCCTTGTTTATCGTGACCGTCTGCTGCTCCATTGCCTCATGCATTGCACTCCTGTCCCCTACTTCCATCTTATCCAGTTCGTCCACACAGGCAAGTCCCATATCCGCAAGTACGAGTGCCCCAGCTTCAAGTGTCCATCTGCCTCCCCCGAATTCATTATCTTTTACAGCAGTTGCGGTTAATCCGGCTGCAGATGAACCTTTACCGCTTGTGAACACACCACGCGGCGATAGTCTCCTTGAATAACGCAGGCATTGCGACTTTGCCACACCGGGATCGCCTACCAGCAACACATGAATATCTCCGCGGATCTTCAAGCCATCAGGATTTGCCACTGGCAGCCCCCCGAACAATTGCAGCGTCATCGCTTCCTTTACTTCGCTATACCCGTATATTGAAGGAGCCACTGATCCGATTAGTTTCGTGTATATGTCCGGATCTGTGCTTAGTTCCTTTATTTTTTGCTCGTCTTCTTTTGTTACCTCGATCTCTTCAAAACCTTTCTCCTCAGCCTCAATCGAAACTGTTTCCAATATCAGGTCAAAGGCTGTGCTCTTTCCCTGCTGAGTCACTCTTTGATATGAACGCAGGATGCCCACAATGACCACGCGGTCTCCTGGAGAAACCTGTCCTGTGATATCCTCGACTACAGAAGCATCGAGTGTCTGTGGCTGTTCTCCCGGGCGAACCTCATCTGGCGAATCCTGGATCCGTATCTTCTGGAAGTCTATAAAATCCGACTCACCCGGCATCAACTTAAATGGTCCCTTCCTGCCGCATGCATCATTACCGCATTCAAACGGTTCATCAAAAACATACTCCTCCTGCTTCAGATAGGTGATATCGCCGCACCTTGCACACTTGAATGCAGCATTAGTAACCTTTGGTCTGACCTCAGTTGCTTTTCTGATTAAACCGGTCACAGCGATCAGTTTATTAATGTTCGTACTGCGAATATCTCTGATCGGTGTTAGTTCCGGCAGGTGTTCGATGCGTACATGAGCCTCTGTAATCTCCGTATCTGCAGGAAGGTCAAGTCCCCTTAAGGACTCTGTAGCATGTCTTATGACCCCATCAGGGAAATCCAGAAGTTCCCGTGCCAACTCCATATCAAATCTTTCAAGGTTGCCAAACTCAATCCACAGGCTCTTAGTGTCGGGATACTGATTTGCCAGCCCAAGTATTTGCTCCCAGTAGTATCTCTTAAAGAACTCATCCCAGACCTCTTTACAAGACTCCATGGTTAACTCACCGCGTCCACCACACCGGGTATTTCCTTTGAATTATCCGCCGCCTTGAATTCCTGCATTATCCACAAGTCCACATCTTTCGGCGTCGGAAGGTTCAGCCACATCATTAGCAGTGCATAGAAAGGTTCTTTGATCTTGTCCTGCGCTTTTAGAACCTGGAGGTTGGGAAGATTTGGGAAATCGTGATACCGAGCCTTACCCAGATGTTCAAGCGATATTCGTTCAGGTTTTAGTCCGTATAACCATCCCAGTACATCATCTGGTTCTATCTTCATCTTCTGAACAATACGAATCTCATCTGCGGCAGATAACTTACCTGTTGCTGCATGTTGCATCACCAATGCTAACTTGCTTTCTCTTTCCCATTCGCCTGGGGTCTTGATTCTGTGTGCTTTGCGGGTCTTTTCATGCAAAAGCAGTCCTTTATCTTTGTTCTCCTGACTGCTCACATCAGACTTCCCTCGCTCCTTCAATATTAGAGTCTTGATACGTTCATCGAGTCCAACGATGTCAATATCGAGTTTTATTTTTTGTTCCTCTAATGTTCTTATCCTATCCCCCAGTATCTGTATCTCTTTTTTCGAATGTGTTAGCTGATCTTCTACATCCTTCCTTTGTGCCTCCCGTGCCGATCTGGCGCGGGTAAGTGTTGCCTTCTCGTCTGCATGTTCCACAAGGTAATCGCGAACTATCTTGGCCAGGCCGCCAAAGAGATCAACAATCTCCCATTCTGTTGAGGATAATCTGATAAGTCCTGCTTTATTGGTGGCCATAGAGTTACCTGGACTTTGTTTCTGGATATACAGCGCTCAGAAGTCTTTCAACTGCGTCCCTCGCAAACTCACTTCTGCTGTGAAACTTTCTCTCTTCTACTGCGGAATCCATCAAATCCAACTGTGTTTCCGTGAAGCGAATGTATGTGGGTTTGCCGTCATGGATAAATTCCTGATCTTTACCTGGCAAGATCATACCCCCTGTACCCCTTATGAAAAGCCTTACTGCTTCCCTTACAAACTCACTTGCGTTGAAGTATCCCCACTTTTTTGCAGCGTTGTCTATATCTATCAGCATACTCTCCGTAAAACGTATGTATGTTGGTATACTGCCGACAGGTGGCTTTTTCCTCCGTCCTCCTTTCTTTACCATAATCCTCTTGATAATACCATAGTAATACTTCATTAGTGTTCTAATGGTTAATAAATATTACTTTAGTAATGCTTAAGTTATATAATGTCGGCTTGAGGGAAGTCTTTATATATTTACCTGCACCTGTAATACAATAGGTAGTTAATATGAAGAAACAGACAACAGAAGAAAATCCTGATGCAATAGAGGGGAAGCAGCTACGCAACAAAGCCACCATCTGTGCCACCGTGAGTCCGTGGCTGAAGAGAAAGCTTGAAGCACTGGTCAACGAAGGAGACGATTTCGCGTCCGTAAGTGACATTGTTAGTCTGGCATGCCATGAGTTCCTGATCAGGCACTTTCCTGACGATGCGTCAGATAAGCCTGCAGCTGCAGAGAAGAATACTAAATCAAAGTAAAGTGCTGGCAGAGGGGATGGGGATCAAGTCCCATCGTATTATGCTTTACTGAGGAACATTTTTTTCGTCTCGTTCATTTCAAATATAATCTTATCACTCACTTTTTCTCCCGGCTCATTCACTACGTTGAAGTGCCTATAAACACAGTTGTCACCCCAATCATCCGCAGTCCTATTTGATTTATAATTGGGCATCCCGAATGCTAAATATACCCTAAAATGTAGATCACTTTCACCCCGCTCACCAAGGATTAATATGCCTTGTAGTGGTAGGGGTAGTTGGGTAATTATAAAAACGAACGGTACGGAAGGAGAGATCATTTTGAGTAAAAAGGGACAAAATAGTAACAATAAAAACCTCGTTGTGGAATTAGAGAAAAAGCTTATTGAACGGATAGAGTATCTGGTCAAAGAGGCAAAACAGTTCAAGTCGCGGGACGACTTCATAGAACTTGCGTGCCATGATTTTTTGGTGCGACGTAACCCGGCGGGTGAACTGCATAGTTAAGGCAGGTCATATCGCCCCCTTTTTTTAGTAATACAATAGTAATGCTTAAATATCTGATATTACAATAGTCATGCTATTGTAATTATGACAACGAAACAAGAACTTGCAAACGATCCCGATATTATAGCACTCTCTGCAATGAATGATGTGACATTCCGCCTATTGTCCCCTCTTCTGCAAAGTGTGGTTGAGATCTCACGAAAGCTTGTTGCCGAGTATCCTGCCAGCAAACAATAGGCTAATTGCCATGGGCGAGAGGTAATCTAAACAAAGCCTCAGCAAGGTTTTACCAGGAAGATGACTGCGCGAACTGGAATATCTATTTATCACGAATCGACAATGCGTTCATGGAAGACGCTCGGAATGCCAATATGAATAGTCACACGACCTCGGATTGAAATCCGAAAGGCATCCAGCGGGTATATGAAGGATGCTAAAGTTATTTTGTTGTTTTTTTTCTTAAAAATCGGAGGGCACAGAACGACTATTGTAGGTTCCAGACTCGGTTATCTTTCATCGTTTTTTTTATCAAAATGTCTATCGTTTAGGATTAAGACTTGATTAAACATGTTAGAAAGAAAAGTTTTGAAAAAGCTTAATTACATACTAATGATATCTATAAAAATAAAGATAGATTATCATTTATGATTCAGGAAATTTTAATTGACGGAAGAAATGCAAGTTTTCCGATAAATAGTTCAAACACCACGAATCTGACAATAAGGTTGATTAATGATCTTCAGATTTCAAATTTCTCTACAAAAATAGAAAATGATACTCCCTGGTATGATTCAGCTCTTGCAGGTGTGATACTTGGCGCCGTTATTGCGTTCCTTTTGACTTATGTTTTGTCCTGGATGCAGAGAAAGAATGAGCTAAAGCAATATGAATATCAATTGTTATCGCGAACGAGGATGTTCTTAGATTTTCCAACAACTCCTGAAAATGAAATTACAGATTTTATAAATCAAATATACTTAGACCCAAAGTTGTTTGAGATTAATTCACGTAATCTAATTACTGATGCCTTAAAAAAATTAATTAGACAAGAACCAGTTTTTTCTGAAAAGGAACAAATTGAAAATAGAATCAGAGAACTTAGAAAACAGTTTAAGCCAAAGTTTTAATTAGAACAGAGTTAGTAATTTTTAAATCCTCTATCTGGTTAATATTGCCAGCTAGTATATTTAAATAGGCTTCTTTAATTTTTTCTATTTCATTCTCCCCTTTTATCGATATAACATACTCATCATCGAGTTTCATTATTTGTGTTTTTATTTTTGAATTTAGCTTATAGTTGATAATTCTTGGGTTAACCATTTCAAATTTATGTTTTAAGTAATTTTCAAAATTTATCAATTTAGTTTCGATTACACATAGTTCTATTAAAAATTTCTGATTTGTCAATGCTAAATGAGAGATAACTTTTTTTGCTAATTTATCTAAGAGATTTATTGTCTCATCAATTTGATTTTCAAATGCTCGTGTAGTTATATTTATACTTCCATTCTTGGAAATACTTAACTGAATATTCTCATCTATTCCAAAATTTATCCAATCCTGCGTTATACTAATATCTGCATTTTTAATAAAAGCTAATGAATATAATATTGTATCTGAACGTAAGTTTGTTTTTTTAATTGGGATAATATGATACTCAATTAGATTTTTATTGTTAATCATTTTCAGATAGCTGCTCCAATTTTTTCAAATTATCGTTTGTTGCTACATAAGAGGTTGATTGTTTATTTATTAACGTGGCAATATGTGCCTCCGCAGAAAGTAAATGTCCTTCTAAAGTAGTTGATGCACTCCCGATCATTTGCATATCTTCAGCGATAGTATTAGCATTCTGTATCTCCCTACTTTCAAGAAGAATTTCTTTGACAGTATCAAGTACACTTAGCAATTCATACCCTGAGTTTTTCCCACTTAGCCTAAAATTCCTAACCCCTGATCTTGCTTGCCTAAATCGATCTACAAGCGAAGATATTGGTGATTTTTTTGCAGGAAGTTTCAGTTTAAGTATTATTTCAGATAAATTTGACTCAATATGACTTAAAATGGCTGCTTTTATGTCATCCTCTGAATAATCGGGATGCTCCTTTTTTATTAAGTCAATTATCTGTTTTAACTCGCTCGTCATCAGTAAGAATAATCCAAGAAGTAGGTTAAAGTTTATTCAAGTTTTTCTTCAAAGGCTTTTGAGATTGTTTCACCTATTTTTTGTTTTGCTTCTTCTGGAAGCTCTAGTTTTCTATCTACAATTTGTGTATGTATTATAAAATAATTTATAAAATATTTTCGTATTTCTATACTGAGATCATACACAAGAGACGTAGATTCATTGTAGATTTCCTCAAGTTCTTTCGCCTCATGATTTTTAGATATCTTCTCTATTACATTTATATAAGAGTCTATTTTAGATTTTAAAGCGGTTTCATTTATTTTGCCGTCTATTGTCTCACTATACATTGCATAATCAAAATATAAATCAAACGATTTAAAAACTATGAATATTATATATTCCGCTTCCGTTGCCCCATGCTCGTTTATAACTCGGGATAAATCATTCAATAATCCTTTAGCCAAAAGTGCATTTTGTTTTAGAAGTAAATCTCGATTAGTTAGGAAATGCTTCATTAAGACTAAAGTAATTTGTCTTGTAAACTCTGGCTTTTTAGTATATACTTTATCTTCCATTGTAGTGAGAATGCTATCTCGTATATCTTTTTCTAAATCGAAATACACATTCCATAACTCTTTAATTCCATATTCCTTTTTTGATAGCATTGTATCAATTTTATCTATACATTCATTTGCAACTTTAGTAGATTTAACAAGCTTAGTCTGGTCTTTAAGACGTTTAATTGCGTCCAAATCTACAGAGATTTCTCTTACTATCCATCCTATTAGCATGAGCTCTTTTGTTTTAGACTCGTCTGCTAAAAGGTTAGACATTATCCTATTTCCGATAACGCTGACAAATACAAAATTGTTATTTTTGATAGCATTTTCTGCTACTTTTAAATCTTGCCTTAATACATCGATAATCAAACTCAAATTAGTGGTCATATTCTCCAACCTTTAATAATCCTATTTGGATTTATATATATCTAGCTGTGATCATCACTTCACAAAGCGAATATTTTTCACCCATCGTTTGCTTTGACGGACGCTGCACTTCGTGCGACGCCTTGAACATTAACAACTCTCAATGAACAAGCCAGCGCCAGACTCTGGCGCAAGCAAAATTAAATCATGGTATTGATCACTTATTCATCATCTCCTTGAGCATCGCCCTCACTTCCGGGCTCTCCATCATCTTTAAGAGCGCTTTCTGGGCATTATCTTCCCCGACCTTTAGCTCTTTTTCGAGACCCGCATCCAATACGAGAGCGCATTGATGGCACATTCGCGCCCCCTGAACAAGGACTGTGTGACAACGCGGACATCTCTCTAATTTTGTCGATTTTTCTTCAGCAGTAAGTCCATAGTGAGCGTATATCGATTTGTTAATCTCCTGGTCTGTGAAATTTCCATATACTTCAAACATCCTGCGGTTGCTCTTTGACCAACCTGCGCGATGTTTAACTTCTTGCTCTGTGAACTTCTCCATGATCCAGCCTGTAATAGCGGTATGCCTGAATAGATGCGGATGGATCCGCTTTTTTACTCCTGACCTTTCCCCCACGTCCTTCAAAGCTTTGCGGATTGTGTTGTAGCTCATCGCTTTTCCACGATCCCTACCTTTCAAGTTCACCCACAGTGGCGCCTCTGGATTATCCTTGTTTGGATGCATAGCAAGCCACTGGTTAAGGTGCCCTGTGCTCCATGTTATTGGAATACCTTTTGCCACCGTTGATTTATTGCTTTGGCTTGTTTTACTCAGATATAATATTGCACCAAACTGATTAAATTCAATGTTCTTGATCCGCAGGCTGCCCAAAGCGCCAATCCTCATTCCTGAATCGAGCAGTACAGCGATCAGTGCTTTTTCTCTAGGATTGTTACAGGCTTGGTAGAGTTTATCTATTTCATCTTTAGTTATAAGGTCGCTGGGCTGCACAGGAGTGTCGGTTGCTTTTAGTTGTATTCGAGCAACCCATCGAGGCACATCAAGATCAAACCGCCATTTAAAGAATTTCTTAATTGTTTTTTTATACTGGTAAATATATCCCTCTTTATAGCCCTTGCTCTTTAAATGCAATAACAGGAACTCGTAATCAGATTCGGCCATTTCATCAAGATTTTTCTTAACATTTATTGCAATCCTGTGGAGGCTGTTCAGGTATATTGTACAAGTACTTGTAGAGATTTCCTGTCCTGTGCAAAAGACAATGAATTTCTTGAAGATTTCTTTGTTGTGATCCGAAATTTCAGACTCATCTATCCGTTTCAGTGCGGCTGCAAACCCTTTTTGAAACGCATGTATATCATCCACGTTTGCCATATCCACTTATATTTCGGCATGGGGTATATACATTTAGTACAGAATCCTTGCCGGGCTACTTTCCCCAATTTAATAGTCTGTTCATTTTTTCAATACAAGTGTTATTATTCTCACAAACTTTCTCAGACAGGAAATTAGATTTTATCCTGAACTTTCAGGCAAATTGTGCATGATCTTTTCTTCAAAAAATCCACAAAGATATAAGTAGTTATAAGTACTATAATACGTACATCATGAAACGCAAAGAATTAAGTGAAGCAGCTGTCCGAAGAAACTATGCATTCAGTCAGCGCACAATTGAAAACTTTAATTGGCTAATTGACCATAAAATATACAGGAATGAGACAGAAGCAATCGATTTAGCAATTGAACGCATGAGGACTATTTATGAAATGAGGGAAGAAGACTCAAATTTGTCAAATCCAGAAAAACCCGATGACATTAAAACATCTAAAAAAGTAAAGACGGGCGGCAATTAACCATATTCTCGCTGGAATATTCCTCAAGCATTAGAAAGGGTCAGGGGAATCTGTCCCCTGCACACGTTCAAGAAGAAGACGATACAAGCGCATAGTATAATGAAACATATAGCAAGGTCAGTAAAAGTTTCAGCGTCTCAGCATGAGGATTTGTACTCCAGCTTCTGCCATTACGACCAATGCTTGTAATGTTGGGTCGCCACCCCAACATGACCATGATCGAATTCTTCAACCTGTGCAGGCAGCAGCCTGTTGCGGTATATTGACCGCAGTCGGGCTTGTTTTTGTCCTTTCGATCACGAAATTGACCACTTTTTCGATCCTGGACAGGGAATTAAGAAGTTCCCTGAAACTGTAGTTTTCTATATATTCCCTGACATTTCCCAGGGGGATTTTATAACCCATGAGATGCCCGATCACAGCTGCGCCAAACTCGGCTATAACTTCCTGATCTTTCCTCTGGCCTGGCTTGAGACCGTTTTGCCTGTCATCTACTGCATGGCAAAGCTCGTGAAGGAATACCTCGATATCAGGACTGGCAAGCCCGATATTCTTATTGACAGGGTTATATGATCCATAAGCCCCGCAAAACCGCACAGGTACAACCTTAAGGCCAAGTTCCTGGATGATGCCGTTAAACTCGCAGGGAATATCGACCTTGAAGTTTTCATATATCAACGGCGCGCCGTCTGTGTCTTCGCATCGAAAAACAGGGATGCCCCTGAATCCTGCAAGGATCTCTTTTTCGTTCGTCCCTGTTTCGCTTGATGCCGTGGTCTTCTCTTCTTTGATCTTCCTGAACACAGGTCCCAGGATATAGAAACCTTTTGAACCTTTCATTACAGACCTTCCGGCTTCGCGCCATTGTTTGAATCCCCTGGCATCAACTCTGAAGGATCAATTTCCTGCATGATAGTGAAGTCCATATCCTCGGAAAGGCGCCATTCGGGAAAGTAAATTTTTCGTATCGCTGTCCCTCCTTTAAAGATCAGGATATCCCTTAGCTTTGAGTCTTCTTGGTAAATGCCACTGAGCAGCCATGTCAGAGCGTAATCTTTTTCGAGGGTAGCCACGTTGAAACCTGTCTTTCTGGCTCGCCTTCTTAAATCATTTTCATCCATTTTTAATACTCCATCCAGCCTGTCAATTCATCCTTTTTGCGATTGATAATGAGTCCATATTTTTTTGAGTATTCTATAACTTTTTTTGGTCCTATAGGATCAAGCCACATATATCCTTTTGATCTGGTGGAAGCGATATCAGAACTTATTTCCTCTGCCAGCTCCAGTAATTCCAGTGCATAACCTATTCTTCTGGTAACCACGCTAACCTCCATCCGATTTGAGTACTCAAGCAACTTAAAAAAGTCCAGTTCATCTTTGGCTTTCCATATCCCTTTTATAGCTTCATCCAGCCCTCCGCAGTACTTTGGGAATAACATGCAATCAATTATGGTTTTCTCTCTGGAGGAAATATTGAAAGTACCCCCGGTGGTATTTTCTTCCACATATCCGAAAAATCTCTTTTTCGTCAATGTAACAAATTCGTATCGCGTATCTCCGAATTCAACATCTTTTTTTCTCTGTGTTGTTGCAACGAAGACAACATTTGGAACCTGTTCTGTCATGCCCCAGTAGTTAAGTGCTGTCCAGAAACCGATGTAATATGTACTTATGATATTGGGAACGAGCAGATATGGGACTTCTGACCATGATCCCTCATAACCTGCTCTTGCGGGGATCAGAAGGTATTTTCCTTTTTCTATCTCTTCGATCCTTCTCTTTTTCTTTAAGCGATATAAAACATTCCAGACAGAGGGATCAGAGGTTTTCAGAATTCGCTTTGCATCGGTTATTGAAAAAATGGATTTATTCTCTTCTTCTATGGTGAACAGTAACCTCAGTTCGTTTGTCCCTAATTTTATGTTTTGTGTAATCATACTCTTGTTATGTATCGCTGTCTATTGTATCCTCTCCTGTAGAACAGCTTCCAAACAGGATGATCCTTGAAGTGATTTCTTTTAGACGAAGAATGAAGGGATCTATTTCCAGAAGGTTGAGAACTATCTTGAACTCCCTGAACAGGAAATTTTGCATGTTCACCCTGTATATTACCAGCCTGCCTTTGTGCTCTTTTGAAACAAATCCTGCCTTTTCGAGTGATCTTAGACTCTGGCTCGTTGATCCCAGACTGATACTGAGATTTCTTGATATCTCGCGGACATAATTTTCGGGTGGGTTTGATGGGCTGATTGCTTCCTTTTCAACCATGTGTGCGCTCTTCGCGGTGATGGCCGTGGTTTTGCCAGTGGCGGGATTTTAAGATTGATAGGGTCTAATTGAATATAATGGAGAGCATCGGTTGGTTTAGCGAAAGTAACTGTCTTATTATGATCATGCTCTCCTTGTTATTTCATTTGCAATCAATTCCGCCTGATTTTTCAAGCATCAGTTGAACAGCTTTTTCCTGAAGAACGGCGGGATCGCCTTTTCCTCCGCTATCAGAATAAAATGATAAAGCTTCTTTCAGATCAGAAGCTATTCCAAGGTAATCAACAACTAATCCACCTGGCTTATCTTTATAGACCCTGTTCACCCGTGCAATTGCCTGCATAAGGGTATGGCCTTTCATGGGTTTATCGATATACATCGTATGCAGACACGGAACATCGAAACCAGTAAGCCACATATCTCGCACAATCACTAATTTTAATTCGTCTTCTGGATATTTCATTCTTTCTGCCAAAGCTCGTCTCTGTTCTTTGGTGGTATGATGTTTTGAAATCTTCGGACCGTCAGAAGATGCAGAGGTCATTACAACTTTGATAACACCTTTATTGAGGTCGTAGTTGTGCCATTGCGGTTTAATTTTGACAATCTCATCATAGAGGTTGGCGGCAATCCTTCTTGACATTGCTACGATCATTCCCTTACCCTCAAACACTTCCTGTCTTTGCTCAAAATGGGTTACAATGTCTTTCGCAATCTGTCGTATTCGGCCCTCACTGCCAATCAAAGCTTCCAGTTGTGTCCATTTCGCCTTTGCTTTTTCTGTCTCAGCGAGGTCTTCAGTTTCCAATTCCTCGTCCAATTCGGCAACAAGTTTTTTGCCTTCCTCACTGAGGGCGATTTTAAGGAAGAAAGGTCGTGTCAGGCAGATTATTGTTTGAATGATATCAGCGATGTATTTGGGATACTGGGCTCTAAAAATACGGAAGAACATCAAATTAATAATTTTTTCTATCGCACCATACCTTAATAGGGGCAGCCAGGCGAGTTTCATAACTGACCCTGGGCGCGGTGTTGCCGGAATTATTCCGTTAAGACTATCTTTTTGCATATACAGAAGACATCATAACTATCGATTGTTGCCCCCAATAAAAGATGAATATTCCGATTCGTCATGTTTTTATACTCATACATACATAACATTCATCGCTTCTTGTTCTCTTTCTTTATATTTGATACGTTCTTGTTCCTGGAATTCCCATAGCATCTGGATTGTTCTGGCTTCTCTTTGTTTATGCTCTCTTATTATTTGCCACATCTTTTCTTGTCTCTTTCTTAGCAGAACATTTCTTGGTTCATTGTCCAGGTCATATTGTTTCCGTTTGCCCGGGTCTGATAATACTGAATAAGCCTCTGCGATTCCTTTAAACATTTCTTCGGCTTCTGACAACTTGTTTTTGTCGGGATGATATAGCATAACCAGTCTGCGGTAAGCGGACTTTATATTTTCCTGGGATGCTTTCTTATCGACTTCTAATATTTCGTAATATGTTTTTTTAACCATGGGTTTTTTCATATTGATTTGCTTTGGTTTCGTGCCTATGTCCTTGAACTTTACGATTGGGGGGGTTTTACTTGACGATTAAGTTGACGATTACTTGACGATTAGACCAGTTTGTTTCATGACAGAAATGAATAGGAGTATAGTGAGCAGGAGGGGGATTATGGTGGTATGGAGAAAAAGTTTATTTTTCTGCCCACTACAGTTCGTATATATACGAACAATGGTATATATAGTTTACGATGAGTGTAATACAGCGGATTTGTGTCTAGAAAGATTGTCATATCAACTGGCTGATAT
>JAPMTR010000092.1 GCA_026552975.1 Candidatus Methanoperedens sp. | reverse complement strand
GGAATTGGTTTTTTCAACTCGAATTGAAAATAAAGTCATTTTTGTGTGGATATTTTGATCGTTTTGGATTCATTGAAGTTGGATTTGGGTCAGCCTGTACAGTGATAGATTGAGGACCAGTCGGGAATGTGAAACCTTTTCTCTTAAATATATGAGCAGTACCGCCAACATGGTTATCCTGCTCAATTATTATAACTTTAAGACCTGCCCTGGCAAGATATGCCGCTGCCGTCAGGCCGCCAATTCCTGCTCCGATTACTATCGCATCGATGCTATCCATGACCAAATCCACCGGGAAGATTTGCATAGCACATCAAAGGGTCAGGCGCAAGGATACCTTTATATTGCTTTGCCCTGAACCTGCATCCTCCTTTGCATTCGGCAAGTACAGGGCAGTCCTTGCATTCCAGCTCATCGAGCTTCCATAAGAATGACCTGCATATGTTGTCCCAGGAAGACCGAAGATCGTTAACATGACCTGAAGGTTCATTGTCAAAAAATCCACATTTACTGACCGAACCATCCGGAGCTACAGAACACAGGTGAGAACCGCAGGTATGATCTCCCGTGCTTTCATGTGCGCCTGCGCCAAAGCCGTATTTGAGATATTTGGCTGCCTCTTCCAGGTCAAGAACAAGATCCCTGTTCTGGCAAAGATTACCCACAATACATGGAACATCAACACTCCATGAGATCGCTTCTATTTTTGAAAAAATATCTTCCATCTCATCAAATTCGTCCCTATTGAATTTATGTGCCATGGTAGCGATCGAAACTGGTATGCCTGCTTCCATTAAATAAGAGATCCCTTTCATTGACCTGGCATACGAACCCTTTCCTCTAATAAGATCGTGAGATCTTATACCGTCGATACTTACCTGTACTTCATGAACTAATTTTGATAGCTTTTTTGCTATGGTTCTATTTATTAGTGTCCCGTTTGAAAGGAGAATGACCCTTAATTCATGAGATTGCAGTATCTCCATAAGTTCCCAGAACCTCGAATGGATTAGCGGTTCCCCTCCTGAGATCATAAGTTTGAGACCGCCCATTTCTTCAAATTGTGAAACTGTTTTTTCAAAAAGAACAGGATCCATCTCAAGTTTTCCAGGATTATTGAGATAACAATGTTTACATTTGAGATTGCAGTTGTTTGTAATATTTAAGAGGAGATAACGAAGGGAAGGCACTGGTGAATGGGAAGCTTTGACTATTCTTAGTTCATTTCCTCCAGTCATGCGGATGATCCCTTCATCCACCATGTAGTCAATATTTTCATCACTTGTTCCGTTCAACAGCAGGTCAGGAAAAGGATTATTTCCAGTACATTTTTTTAAAAACTCGAAAGCCTCATGATCAATTTCGTACAAATCATCTTTAATGATATCATACACAACTGGAGATTCAAGCTCACGCAGGATATAATCCGGCGCCAGCATTGGAAATTTACCTGAATACATCAGATATCTCTTCAGGTTTTATCCTGCCATCCTGAAGCATGTTCTTTAAGACTTTAAATGCAGCGCATTCTAGCAGAAGATCATCTTCTTTGTAGAAATCACAATGGGTGCAGATAAGGGATATATATGGATCAATTTCTTTCTGTTTCATTTGTTATCTGTTTAAAAAAATAAAAATCATTTCGAAATCCTTTTTATACCATGTTATATATTCTTGCACTTATGCGCAGGAAGAATGGCATTTACAGGTTCCTCTGGCGACCTTCTTTAATTTTCTGATCTTCATTTATTTCACCTCGTTTTTTATTTTTGCATTAAGTACGGGGAAATCTGAACCCCATATAATGTACAAAATCATTATGTTTCTTTTGGTTTATGTCTTTTTCTATCAGGATTCTACAATCAGGAACTCAACAATTAATAACCCAATATAACACATGGTAGACGACCAGGCATTTTTATAGAACCAATGAGGTTATTTATACTTTTATCACTTTATTTATGTTGTTTTGAATTATGGATTTTAAATCATGAATGAGCTCACATTTTTAAAAGATTTTGTAATAATTTTTGGCGCTGCAATAGGTATTAATTTCCTGTTCCATCGCCTTCGTATAGCTCCGATCGTGGGTTATTTAATAGCAGGGGTGCTGCTTGGCCCATCTGTGCTTGGGGTCACGAAGGATATCGCACTTATCGAGATATTAGCAGAACTTGGTGTTATCCTGCTATTGTTCTTGATCGGGATAGAGTTCTCACTTTCAGAACTTGTCAGGATCAGCCGCGCAGTGTTCGTAGGAGGATTCCTTCAGGTCTTTTTAACCACAGGCGCCGTTCTATTGGTATCCCTTTTGGCAGGCATTTCTCTTCAAAAAGGTATATTTATTGGCATTCTGGTTGCAATGAGTAGCACCGCCATCGTTTTTAAAGTTTTATCTGACAGGGGCGAAATGGATTCACCGCAAGGTCGCCTGACTTCCGGGATCTTGATCTTCCAGGATCTTAGCATTGTAGGCGTAGTATTGTTCCTCCCTATGCTGGGCGGCGAGTCAAGTTTTTCTGCTTTAGATATGGCTTTTAAGGTTTTTTGGGCGCTTTCAATAGTTGTCCTGACGATCGTAGCATCACGGTTCATTGTTCCAAAAATGCTGCACCAGGTCGTTTCGATCCACAGCCGTGAGTTGTTTCTAATAAGTATCGTGCTTATCTGTTTTGGAACTGCCTGGTTAACATCGCTTGTAGGTCTGTCGCTTGCTCTTGGCGCATTCCTTGCAGGTCTTGTGATCTCAGAATCGCAATACGGGCATCAGGCGTTTAGTGAGATCTTGCCCCTTAAGGACATTTTCAGTATTCTTTTCTTTGTATCTATTGGAATGCTGCTGGATGTTAATTCCATGCTAAATAACCCTTTGATAGTTCTTCTGGCAGTTGTTTTGGTCCTCGTGATAAAATTCGCAGCAGGATCTATTGTTACTATTGTGCTGGGCTATCCGCTTCGGATAGGTGTGCTTGTGGGTGTTGTGCTCGCCCAGATCGGGGAATTTTCATTCGTTCTATCAAAGGAAGGAATTAACCTTGGCCTGTTCTCAGAATCCGATTACCAGGTATTTCTTGCATCTTCGATCATTACAATGATATTTACCCCATTTATGATACAGGGAAGCGCAAGGTTCGCTGAGTCTTTTGAGAAACTACCTATATCAAATAAAGTGAAGTCAGGAAGCTTCCACGAGGATATTATTGAAAAGCACGAATTAAAAAACCATGTGATCGTGGTGGGTTTTGGCCTGAATGGAAGAAATGTTACTAAAGTGCTCTCTGCCTCGGCAATTCCATTCATAGTCCTGGAAATGAACCCTGAGACCGTGAGAGTTGAGAAGAAACGTGGTCTTCCCATATCTTATGGTGATGCTTCCAAAGAGGCGATACTTACTCACCTTGGAATTAAGGCGGCACGTTGTCTTGTGATCGCTATATCTGATGCATCCGCTACGCGCAGGATCGTAGAGCTTTCCCGAAATCTTAATAAAAATATTTACATAATTGCAAGGACCCGTTATACGAGCGAAGTAAAACCCCTGTATTCACTTGGGGCAAATGATGTTATTCCGGAAGAGTTTGAAACTTCCATTGAAATAATCTCAAGAGTGCTGCATAATTTTTTTATTCCGGTCAACGAAATTGAAAAACATATCAGCGAAATAAGGAAGGGCGGCTATGAGATATTCAGGAATGTAGCGCAAAAGTATGATGTTTTCCCTGAATTGAAACAGCATTTACCCGACATCGAAATAGAGACGATCAGGGTCGAGGCGACTTCACCTCTGGCCGGGAGGTCTCTCGCTAATATCGGTTTTAGAAAGAAATATGGTGTGACAGTCCTTGCTATCAGGCGCGGTGAAAAAACGATCACCAACCCATCAGGGGAGACTCAATTGGATGTGCAGGATATTGTTATTTTGCTTGGGACGAGAGAGAGTATTGTGGGGGTGATGGGGGTGGTGATGGCAGGTGGGGGGGAGTAAATTGAAATGTATAAGATTGTAATCAATGTTGCTGAAATTACCATACAAATTTAATATAGTAATTAAATTGCTACGTATTTGTTACCAATTTTTATAAATTGTTGCTACTTCTTTGTTAAGGATGTATGAGCTTGTGAGTTTTGTAAATCGAAGTAGAATTAGAAAAAGTTTAATTCAGAATATTGAAGAACCCCATACTCCAACAGAGCTTTCTGAAATAATCAAGAACCACAGATCTACATTAAGTAGGGCTATTCTTGAATTGGAAAAGAAAGGTTTAGTGAAATGTATAACTCCAAATGAAAAGATGGGCAGATATTACCAAATTTCTGACGAGGGACGGAAGATTTTGGAGATAATAAAAAAACGTGATCAAAATGCCCTCTAATGATATTACTGACGTAATAAGCAAAATTAATACGCTGGGCCCTACTATTGTAATAAATGTTACCACAGCTATATAAAGAAATAGAAGATGTTGGTGACCTTGACCACTATGATATAGTTTGGAAGCAATTACAAACTATTGCCATCAAGCAAATTAAATTAATTCTTCAGGATAATTTTGCTGGTTGTAAAATTCCAACTCTTAAATCGAAATCTACGTATCCAGATATAAAAATGGAATATCAAGGTGGCGTTTTTGCCATCGACATAAAATCAAATGAATGCCAAAAAAATCCATGGTTTGATATGGCTCGATTGGACACTATCATGATCGAAAGAATAGAGTCATTTGATGAAGAGTGGGAATTGGTAATTAAATATGATAGTCAAACAAAAAGATTTTTAAAAGCATATTTTAATTTGTTCCGGGAAGTTGTTGGAATAAGAGAAGAGTGTGATGGAGTAAAATATCGACCATATGATGGTAAAATACGACCAAAGAGTTGGGATGATTTTGAAAATAATACTATTTATTGGGCCAACAAAAAAGATTTTCTTAGGGGTATAAGGAATTCCATAATCCATAGATGGAAAGAAAATATAGCCAATATATTAATTCCACTTTTGACAGATGATGAAAAAGCAGCATTCAAAAAATTATTTGATTAATAATTTCTCGGATTCAAATTTTCTCTTGCAAATATTTTGAAGTTTTCTAAAATTACCTGTGTATTTTCCTATGAGGTCGTGTATCTCGAAATCAAGACTTCTAATCTCATCTTTACCAAGTATTTTATTATGTATTTTACACAATTTTAGATAGCCTACTTCAACACTTTTCTTAGCAACCCCATTGCCATTATTTTTTTGCTTTACGCTTTCTCTAATATAATCTAATTTACCCGTTTCGTCTATTACTACCTTGTTCAAATTTCTTTCAGAAATTTCTACATATTTTTCATCTATATCCGATAGAATAAATCTCCGGTTTAATAATTTTGCGGAAATTGCAGTTGTTCCTGCACCACCAAATGGATCATAAACCACGTCGCCTTCATTTGTAAACAATTCTATGATTCTATTCATTAATTTTATAGGGAGTTGGCAGGGATGGTAGTCCCGATCTCTTTTATGTTTTATTCGATGAATATCTTTCCAAATATCACTCATTTTTTCTTTAGTATCATTTAATTGAGATTTTCTTTTTCGGATACAAGAAAACCGCAGACAATACTCCCTGCTGTCAATATACTTCAACTCTTCATAATTATTCTTTATCTTGTTACCCGGTTTTGTAAAGTACAATAAAGCATAATGGGCTGGAAGTAATTTACCTGCTGGTGTAGATAATGCATCCCAGATTATCCAATGCTGAAAATTCATCTTATTCAATAAGAAATCGGCATGATATACCGCCCATTTAGGTATATTTAAAACTAAAAGTGCTCCCCCTGGTTTCAAAATATCAACCATACCATTGAGCCATTTATTGCACCATTCTATATACGCTATATCTTCTTGAGTATCTTTATATTGTGTATAAGATTTAAGAAGATTATATGGTGGATCTGCAAATGCCAAATCAAAAACACCTTCAGGAAATCTGGTCTTGATACTTTTCATGTATTCAAAACAATCACCAAAGATGACTTTATTTATCTCAGATTCGGGTAATGTATTATTTTTATTTTCTAATACCCTGATTGAATTAGCAGCATGATCTACCGCATTTTTTCTTTGTTTTATTATCAATAATTTTGAATTATCATTTTTAATCAATCCATATATTCGATTGATTACTTCCTCAGGAATGGTGGTCGCATCTGCTAGATTAGAATTTAAGTCAGACCATACATCAGAGAGCGCAGTTCCTATGGGATTCATCAAGTGCTTTTTGCCACCCCAATCTTTTATATTCATGCCACATGCTGCACAGGATTTATGAGAAACCCTCACCTCTTTTGTATTTAGATTAAATGGAGTTGGAGATTCTAATGATTTAGTTTTCAAATACATTAACATACCAATATGACCATTTTTCAAAACTTGATATTCTTCACTGGAATTGAATTCAATTCCGATCCAATATTTGAATAGGAATCTTTGATCGTCAACTACGGAATCATTTAACTTTACTGCAAAAAATGGTAAATATTTAGGAAGACCGTATATAAAAAGAAGTCCTCCATCTTTGAGGGCTTTGCTTGCTTTATTAATTAAATCAAAAGTTGTTTTGATGTAATTGCTTTCTTTAGAAACAATAGAAATATCATGTAATTCTTTAATCTCAAAATATGTGTTGATTATTATAGAATCAAAAAATTCATTTCCAGGAATTTGCAAATCATTAATTAGAGTAATATTTTTCATAATTTTTCCGGATTTATTTCTTGAACATCTTGGTTAAAAGTTTTTCAAATCTCTCCAACTCATCTTTGTGAAATGTAAAAACATCTTCATAGCATGCTATCATTCTTTTCAAATCACCTTTTCTAACATACCAACCTATTCCATCTACAAATCCAATAAATATAGCTTTTGGATAATGCTCCTTTATTAGAGAATTTATGGAAATCTCAGTTTTTGATTTATCACCTTGTCCTGAAGAAGTAGTAACTAAAAAGGAACTTTCAACAATAATTCTTGGATCTTTTTTGTTCGGTATGACAAAGTCCATTTTTCGTTTTTTATCTGGAGCATTCTTGATAAGTTCACCCAAATCACCTTTTTCAAATGGGATTTCCAACAGATTCAGCAAATTTTCGATTAAAGTTTCGGGGTTATTATTTTTGTTTCCAGAATAGGATCCTTTTTCTTTACATCGTATAAGAGTGTCAATCATAGATGGAATTTCAAAATTTAGTTTTGAAATTCCAAGCTTTTTCAATTCAAAAAGCGGAATAGCATTTGCCAAATATGGGATGGATGCACCTTCAAAGAAAATATTAACTATCCCTTTTCTAAAATATTCATTAGTATTAATAAATTTCTGGATTTTACTTGTGCTCCATTCACTTATTCCGGCACTATTTTCCCTTTTGGACCATTTATTTTTGAAAACTAATTTTGTTAACTCTGGATCATCAACTAAACGAATTACAGTTATTAATCTGTTAAAAGATTCATTTGAAAAACCTGTTAGAGCCAATAATGCTTTTAAACCATTTTCTTTTTCATAAATAAGATATTCTAATTGAGCTTTATTTAAGCCTTTATTTTCAATTTCATTTTTAAAAACAAGCAACGTTTCTTTAATTGAATTTACATGACTTTCATATTTTTCTTCAAATTTCTCGTTATAAAAATAAAATGTATTTTTATAAAGTACCGTATGATATTTTTGGTCAATAGTTGGATATGTCATTTATTAGACCTTCCTAAAAAAAAGTATATACTCATCTCTCATTGTATTCTGAATTCCTTTAATAGGCTTTACAATTTTTTGATCAACAACAAATGAATGCTTCAATGCCATCTCTTCAACTTTAGTTTCTAATCTGATTCCACCTGTCTGAATATCATTGGATCCAATAATAATTACTGCATACTTCCCAACTTTCAAAACACGGGTCATTTCACTCAAAACTTTGTCCATGTCCTCAAAATAATTAGCAAGCTTCTCTTTTTTGTTCTTACCTTTCAATCCTATCATTTCATCCCTGAGTTTATTGATCTCATATCCTAAATATTCTAACTGAGGGCGATCATTTTCTGCATAATCAATAGCAAAAGAATAAGGAGGAGATGTTATTATAGCATCTATGGAATTACTTTCGATGGGTAGATTTCTTGCATCGCCAATTTCAAATTTTGACTTGCCTATTTGTAGGTTAATTTTTTCTCGGGCTTGAGTAAACGCACCTATTTGGCCAACATATCTTTTAATTACAGAGGGATAAAGTTCCCCTATACTTTTCGAAGATCTTCTTGCATACCCCATAGCATCTAAGAATGCAAGTAAAGTTATTGCTTTTTCAGGTTTAAAATAGTCATTGTAAGAAAAGTCCTCTGGGATATTTTTGTCATTTGTTAAAATTTTATAATTTTTATACGAATTGGAGAGTATTGTAGATAATTGGGTTTTATCAACTCTTAGTGCTTCATATTTAACTTTACTCATTAAATTGCAGAAAGGACTTTTGTCAACACCAACAGAATTAATCCCTAAAAGGCTTGCTTCGACATTTAAAGTTCCACTTCCGCACATAGGATCAAGAACTACATGATCAGGTTGAATTTTCAGAATATTAAGAATACCCTTAATCAATTGTGGATGAAATTTTCCCCTGTATGGAAAAAGTCCATGAGTAGCGTAACCGGTAGAAAAGTTTCCCTCTTTGAAATAGGATTTAGTTATTTTTGATCTACCCACCCACGTGAGAGGACTATTATTTGAACAAATAATATGGTGGTTGGTGTAAACTCCATCTACACTCTTAAAAAATGCCCCCCGTTGAACAATATCATATTTTGTAAGCAATTTATATTCATAATAAGCTAATTCCAATTCAAAAACTTCAGAAGCATTAGGCAATAGTTCATATTCTTTTGGTATTAAGAATGAAGTGATTTTTGGCAAAGTAGATAAACAACTATTTTCTGATGCTCGGTCAACATGCACATTCATCTCAGGTTTTTCTATTCCATCTCCTGTATTTATTTCCGCCAAATTATTCATTTATGATCCTCAAAATTTAATGTTGTTTGATCTTTTTCGTTGGTTCTATTATTTTGAATCATCTCGAATATAATAGTATTATAAACCGTTTCAATATCAAATGTAAGACCCCATTCAAGTCCTTTTCTTGCAACATCCAATTCTTCTTGAGTCAAATATCTTCCGATTTTTTCCATCGCTTCACATTGCAAAGTCTCTTTTGAAATATAAAATAAAATATCGTCTTTGTCAATTGTTTCCATATCCTTTACACTTTCTAGCAATTCTTTTTTCGATCTCTTCATGAGGTAATCCTTTACCATCATCAAGTTCCTTCAAACCAACATCAACCTGCTTCATGAAATATAACTCTGCCATAATATCATCGAGAGTGATCGCTTCAGGAAGAGTCTCTATCATGCTAATTACCTGCTGTTTTACTCCTTTCCCGCTTAAACTCCTGCATTCAAGCGCAGCTTCCCTGACACTATTGACCTGATTGTCAAGACTCTTGATCAAAAGCTGAATATTATCAACCGCACTCTCCTCAAAATATACTTCCTTACATTGCAAACATATCCACGCTGGAAAATCGTCGATCAATAAATGATAGCCGGATCTGTTCACCGTGTATGTTGTGTTTCCTTTTTTCATCTCTCCGCTGCAAAAGTGACATTTCATCTTATCTCCCCTCTCTTCCTCAACTCCCCCAGAACCTCCTTCACACCCGCCCCATGTTCCCCCTTCGTTACCAGCCCTGCCGCTTCCTTCAAATCAGGATGCGCATTTCCCACAGCCACACCCAGTCCCGCAGCTTTGATCATCTCGATATCATTGGGCGAATCCCCGATAGCCACAAAATCCCGCGCGTCAATACCCATCATCTGAGCTATCCTCTTAAGACCTGTCCCTTTATTGATCTTCTTGCTTTTGATATGTATTGCAAATCCCGTATCCACGATATCTACAGCAGCATCACCCAGGAGCGTTCTTGCCTCTTGTGCATCAAAATTCCGGCGCAGTCCGATCTCAGTGATCCTTGCTTCAGGGTCCAGGCGCTCAAGAGTAAAGTGTTTCTCCAAAATTTCCAGGGCATCATTGCACTCTTTCATGTGTGATATATCGGATTCGACCCTGCCGCATTCAACAACGCCGCCATTCTCAGCTATCAGGATACCACCTGTTCCCAGAAGTTTTGCCACAGCTCTTGCCACACAGAGTACGTTACCTGTAGCGATAACTACAGGAATATTAAGGCTGCGCAGAGCTGCTACTGCCCTGCAATCAATACTCCGGTCGCTGTATGTGATCGTTCCGTCTATATCTACTGCGACTGCTTTGAATGACATAATTTATGTTTTCCATTTTTTGTCTAAAATAGAGCACGGATGACACAGATTGGACGGATCTACACGGATAATTATATCCGTGTGCATCCGTGTCATCCGTGCAATCCGTGTTCTATCGACTTTTCAATTGATTTATTTAATAAACCACAGAGCGCACAGAGGACACAGAGAACTAACTCTGTGATCTCAGTGCCCTCTGTGGTTGATCATTTAATATTTTCGATGAAAATGCCTAATCCTTTAGCCCTTCCGTCGTCACTGAGAATATCGCCTCACCTTCAGGCAGGTTCGGTGAGTCCACAAGCCTTGCAATTCTCTTTTCACCTTTGGATTTCCTCAGGTACAGCCTGAAAGTAGCAGTATGCCCCACGATATGCCCGCCAATTGGTTTTGTGGGGTCGCCGAAGAAGGCATCCGGCTTTGACATCACCTGGTTCGTAACAATGATAGCAGCATTATAAAGACCTGCGAACTTCATGAGATCATGCATGTGTTTATTGAGCTTTTGCTGCCTGTCTGCGAGGGTGCCGCGTCCCACATATTCAGCCCTGAAATGTGCTGTCAGTGAGTCTACTATCAAAAGGCGTACTGGCAGATCTGTATCCCTCAATTTTTCTGCAAGATCACTGGCGGTGTCTACGAGCAGGATCTGATGATTTGAATTATAGGCTTTGGCAACATGAATGTTCTTCAGGAATTCCTCAGGATCGTAATTCTTCCCTTTTTTTGCTGCCAATCCCATGACCATCTGTGTTATTCTCTCTGGCCTGAAAGTATTCTCAGTGTCAATGATAATTACTGAGCCGCCTAGACCTCCCTCTTCTATGGGAAGCTGCGCATTTACTGCCATCTGGTGGCCGACCTGGGTCTTTCCTGAACCGAACTCACCATAGAATTCGGTGATCGCCTGGGACTCAACGCCCCCGCCCATGAGGTCGTCAAAAGCCTTTGTTCCAAAACTGAGCTTTCCAACAAGCTTTCTTCGCTCAAGAACAACGTCGCCGGTCTCAAACCCGCCAACGTCAGCAGCCTGGCGCGCTGCATTGATGATCTTTTGTGCGGTTGATTCGCCGATCTCTGCGACGCTTGCAAGTTCAGATGACGATGATACGGCTATGGCCTCTATCGAGCCAAAACCTGCTTCTTTCAATTTCTCTGCTGTTGCCGGACCAACGCCCGGTAGATCTTCAAGAGTTTTTCTTTCTGCCATATTGTTTTCTCCAGTGCACTTTTTACTTATTCCTGGTGCACAGTTATCCTTTACTTGGCGTAGGCTTAAATAAGCTTTATGAGAGCGGGGTGAAACTAATACCGATCTTCCTGGTTTTCTATGATAATGAACCCCTTTGTTTCCACTGGATAAGGGGGTTTCACTTCCTGATTACCTGGATATTCGTTCTTGCTCCGGCGCTCAGTTCCACTTCCTCATTCCTGCCGGATTTTGCAAATGCATCAACGATGCGTATCTCGCTTCCGATCTCAAGTTCATTGATAATGTCAGCATGTTCAGCCCACAATGCCACTTTTATGCGTCCTGTATTATCAGAGATATATATGTTGGAGACCTTGCTTTTTGTACCGTCAGGCCTGTCAAATTCCCTTATGCCATCAATCCCAGAAACGTGTCCTGCAACACTGTATGCAGCGTTAATACCTATATCTGAAATGGGCGTGAGAGGTTCGCTATAGTCCACCTTTTCATTGCTCTTTGCAATACCACCGCCTGAACCAAGCTGCAACTCTGTCGAATTGCTAAAAGTATTTTCGCGGGCATATGCATTCATTACCTCAACAGTCTCCCCGACTTTTACTCCCGGATTTTCTGCTTTTGCATCCCACAAGGTTACACGGATCTTGCCTGTGTCATCCCCTATTGTGATATTTGTGACTTTACCTGATGACCCATCCTTTCTTGAAAATGTACGCACTTTTCCCAGGTCAAGAACTTTTCCGACAATATTCAGGCCATTCATGCCAGTCTTTATCTCGTTTATTTTATGGGGTTTAATGTTAACATTCACTTCTTTTTCGAGATGCTCAATGCCTCCCCCTTTTCCCACATTGATCTCTAAACCGCGCTGCCCCTGTTTTACATACCCTTTCACTTTGAGGGTCTGCCCCATCTTGATATCCCCGATCTTCACAAGGTCACAGGCTTCATCCCATAAAGCTGCTCTGATCGAACCCGTATCATCCGCAAGATTAAGATTCACCACATGACCCGTCGATTCGCCGCGAGTGAACTCCCTGATTTCTCCTACTGAAGTAACTTTTGTTATGCAAACGATATTGGCTTTATCAACTGTCATGTCTTTTATCTTTACGGTCTCGTTCATCCCGAACTCACTTTGAACAAGAAGTGCTGCGGTCTTTGGGTCACAAAGCCCGTTCATTTCGTTGAATTTTGTCTCCACTTTTGACATGAATTCTTCTGGCGTAAGCTTACCCTCAAGCTTCTTGAAAACTTCTTCTATCTCTTCAAAACGAACCATGCTATTCTCAAAAGGAAAGAATCAATAAAAATCTTATGGTCTGGACGGATATTATTTCTTCTTTGCTTTCGTTCCTTTATCATGTTTTTCTGTGGTGATCTTTGATAGGGATTCTTTTACCTCTCCCGGGATTAATTTCCTGAATTTCCCTGTAGAGAGTTCGATAACACCGATCTCGATCGTTGATTCGCTAAGCTTGGTCTCTGTCATACTATTTAATGCTTCAAGTCCCAGGATTATGGCGCTTTCAAGAGTAATATCCTCGGTATAGTTCTTCTCAAGGAACTCCATTATCTGCGGCCTTCCTGCGCCTATGCCTGTCGCTTTGTATTCAAGCAATGCGCCGCTGGGGTCTGTTTCAAATAGTCGCATTACGTTCCCTTCGATACCTGCTATAAGCAGTGATACCCCGAATGGCCTGGCTCCACCTGACTGTGTGTAAGCATGCTTGAAATCACATATTTCTTTAGAAAGAGTCTCGATGCCGATCAGTTCATCATAGGTGGTTTTATTCACCTGAGCCTGAACCCTTGCAAAATCCACAAGAGCCCTGGCGTCTGCCACAAGTCCAGAAGTTGCCACTCCGATATGTTCATCGATCTGGAAGATCTTTTCAATGGATTCCATCTCAACAAGCCTGCTTCCAGAACGTTTATCGACGATAAGGACTGCTCCATCCTTTGCCTTTATCCCAAGTGCTGTTGTTCCTCGTTTCACAGCTTCGCGTGCGTATTCTACCTGGAACAACCTGCCATCAGGGCTGAATACCGTTATCGCGCTGTCATATCCTGTTTGTGGTGACTGCATCATAATTATATCTCCTCGATCTTAATGCTAATGAATATTTAGGGTTAAAAGATTGCAGAGGATATATCTATTTCTATAAGGGATGATTTCTTGAATATTATGAATTCATAATATCTTCAAAAAATTCATCCTCATCTTTAAAATCATAATCTACGACTTCTAAATTTAAGGGCCTCCCGTTTGTATCATAACATTTCCAGCTTTTCAGATCAAAAGGAGCTCCTACGATCATGTGAACGACCCCTTTCCTGTCAAAGAGGTCAAGATCAATACCAGAGGGTCTGGTATTACCTGATGGGTGGCTGTGCACCGAACCCACTGTATGTATATTGGGAAGCATGAATAATTGCATAACTGCGCTCTCATCTGTTGATTCAGTCCCTGGAACAACGATTACTTCCGTGATCACATCCCCCTTTGCAGAAAGCATTCCCGCAAATTCCTTTGGTGCCGATGACCTGCAAACTTCAAGTATAAATTGTAAAGTTTCTCGTGCTATTTTCATGTTATATCTGATTACGGCGAAATGTATATATTAACTTAGCATTATTAGAGGAAAGCCCAATATGGGCTGGTAGCTTAGACAGGCAGAGCGTCGGACTCTTAATCCGACGGCCGTGGGTTCAAATCCCTCCCAGCCCGTAAATCAACTTATTTTCCCGGTTCATGTTATATCTTTTACAAGCGAAGCTTCCTTCCGAAAGAGATTACAACACAAGCTTTTCAGGATGATTCATCCAATAATTGAACTAATCAGGCTGGTGCAGCTGAAGCGGTATGCTTTCTCATCATCAGTATCAAAGAATCCGTGTAAATTTTACCCAGTAATGTTGCTGGTCCCATAACTTCTCTCATAGGACCTTCAAGGGTTGGCATATCTTCAAAGAAGGTATCGAATGCTTTTCCGTACATCTTTATCCACAGATCATTGAATTCTCTCAGTGCTTCCGGGTCAGAAGTGTGAAAAGACAGCTCTTTTGCCTTTTCCGATACTTTTTCAAGTGCATTTATCCAAGCCTTGTATATCGCAAGATAAGCCTCGGAGTTCTCAACATAAATTCTTAACTCAGTTTTTGACATCGTAAAAGGCATGTCGCATTTGTTATTGATACTTTTGTATTTATCCGACCATACGGAACATAACTCCTTGTACGATTCTAAATTTATATCTCCCTGGAAGATCATATTTGCTTTTTCAAAAAGTTCCTTCCATATCTTAAATGTCTGTTCTTCATATAGACTTGAATTTATCATAACCTTACTTCCTCCAACATACTTTATGTTGTTTTATAGTATTAAAATTTAATGAATATGAGGGCTTTGGGACAGACTGTTACAGACCGAATTCCCCCAATCTTTCCTTTGCGATCTCCCTCTTTTCCTGGTGGTCTTCCAGGAATCCCTTCATTAATTCAGAAGTAAATCTCTTGCAATTTCCGCAAACGCGAGTTCCTCCCACACAATCTGTGTAGACATCCAGAAGTTCATTATCATCTTCAAGGAGATGATACACCAGCAGTTCATAAACACTGCATTTATCGGGCTCACCACCAAGCTTTTTTTGCTCTTCCAGCGTCACCCTGCCGCCTGTTATTGCACGCATTACTTTTTTTGCCCCATCTTCAGGCTTATCAGTAAGCGCGATAAAACTTTCAGGGATGCTGCTTGACATCTTCCCGCCCTGGAGACCGGTCATGAATTTATGATATGTAGATGCGGGGGGCATGAATGCATAACCGCCATATTTTAATTCCACTTCCCGGACAATGGATTCAACTTCCAAAAGTGTATGTTTTAATGTCAAAATATCCACATGTTCCTCATAGAGTTTTCCGCCTGTGCGCTTTGCTATCTCCTTCAGGGCTTCTTTTGGAGCTGCCTTTCCCCTGACGCTTATGTGCCCTTCGCCGCGAATTTCTACAAGGAATAAATTTGTCTTATAAGCAAGCCCTCTTGTCAATCTGATATGCGGATCCTGATCTGAGCCAACAGGAATTACCACCGGTTTTGGACCACCAAAATCCTTCAACTGGGGATGCAGGATATCAGCACTTTGCGTAATTGCACTGACCATGTGGGAGATGTTCGTTTCACCTGAAAAACCATAAATGGCTGAAAGCTCTGAATAATTAGCTTTTATGCCCAGCTCAAATGAAAGGTCCCTTACAGGATCAAATTTTGACTGGAAATATATGTGGGCGCCAGGTTCAAGACCAAGAGCTATGGCACTTAAGATATATTCGTTTATCCCCAGATCCCGGCATTCTTTCCAGCTTTTTCCGCGCACCGCATGCGCTTCCATATCAGCTATGGCAAGGAATACATCCCCGCCCTGCTGCTGGTGCCAGATAATCTCTTCCATGACCATTTTATGACCAAGATGGGCTTTTCCCGTAGGCATAAAGCCGCTCATTGCGGCAAACGGTTTTTTGCAAAGTATTGCTTCAAGAACAGAATCATAGCTCCTGTGCCCAAAAATAACATGACGTCTCATGTATCTGTGAGGGTTCGGTATCTTTTGAAGGAGTTCGTCAAACTTTGAGATACCGAATTCATCAAAAAGTTTTGAATAATTGTCTATTTTAACTGCGCCCCAGGGGTCAAGAGTGGTCATATCACCTATTCAGGGTTTATAAATATGTAAAGTTTATCACATCAGAGAAGACCCCATCCCGAAAGGGTGGGGTAGTTCACGATTTAGACCTCATCGCCATTATCAGGATTATCCCCAGGGCAAAAAACACAACTCCGATCCAGGCAAAATTCACGGCAGGAATTATTTTTAGTGTAAGTGGGGCTGAACCTCCACTGAGACCCTGGAAGATCACATAAACATCTGTTCCAGTGATGCTGCTATCCACAAGAGGGAACGTTCCGCTTCCTGTCTGAGAATCAAGGTATTCAGCAGTCCCACTTCCAATCCTGGAATTGTCTTTATAGACTTCCAGCTGGATGCTCTGGACTTTATACTTGCCCGATACTGGAGCTGCCCCATTGATCCCTTCTGGACCTGTGAAAATAATAAGTGGATATGTCTTCTGGGTGGAGTTACTCCAAAATTCAGTCATCATAAATCCATCCACGGTAATATCCATTCCAGTTCTCACATCCAGAGGTGAATCTGCCTGGGTCGCCACCCAGAGGCTGGCGCCAGATGCGTCATCTAATTTCATATACGTTGTAAAAGATGGAGGTGTCTGGACATTTTCCACTTCCGCGACCCTGCCCGATACTTTAACATTATTATTTATAAATTTAGAAGGATTTGCATTTATATCAGATATCCTTATTCCTGCCGCAGGCACACCCTCTGAAAGGCTTCGAGTTGAAAAATTAATTAATTTAATATCATAGCCATTCCCGATATTCACTTTTTCCCCTATTGATGAAAGTGGTATGCTGCCTGCTTCTATGGACTGGGTGAAATTTGAGCTTATCACTGCGCCAAATATAATAAACACCACCCCGAAATGCACGATCGCAATGCCAATTCCCTTAATCCTGGGCCTGATGCTTTTTATTTTCAGGAAATCTTTGAGACGTTGTGCTGTTGCCCATGTTGCATATATCAAGGATGGAAAGAGTGATATTACTGAAATGTTGCCTATTATTTTATAAATTGGAGGCTCCCGTACCCAGAATGGGCTGCTATGATCAAGTACATAGAAATTTTCAGTCCTCAGGAACATAGCGATTATTGACAAACCCATTACTATGAATAATGTTTTTTTCTGTTCTTCTTTGTTCTTCTCGTTGTATGAAAGACAGAAACCAAGCGCCAGCAACAGTATTATAGTGAAAGGGTAGCTCCATAAATTAAAGAAATTCTTTGTATCTGACGCAACTCCCACTTTCAGTCCCTGAGTAAGCTGGATAAATGCCGGAAAAGAAATACCCCAGAATGAAATGAATGCCAGTACTACGAACAATAACAATGTGACATAGAAAACATTCGTCTTATTCCAGAATCCCCTGTCCTCTTCCACTTTATCCGGTTCTTCAAGATAACGCCGCATACCCAGGACAATTGAAACGAATGTTATAATGCCAATAAATATGATAAGGAGCGTCCCTGTGTTTGTATCGCCGAAAGCATGGACCGAATTAAAGAGGCCACTTCGAACAACGATGGCGGCATAGAGCACAAGGATGAATGAAACGGCTGCAAGGACTGGCGCAGCTATTGAAAATGTACTCTTGTCCTTCCTGTGAAGCGCTGCAGCATGCATGAAACCGGTAAGTGTGAGCCATGGAATAAAAGAAGCTGTTTCGACCGGGTCCCATGCCCAGAAACCGCCCCAGCCCAATACCAGATATGCCCAGACGCCCCCTACCGCTATTCCCATTCCCAGGAAAAGCCATGTGAATCGAGTCCATTGCCTGCCAAGTTCTTCCCAGCCATCTTCTTTCGTGAACAGGTAAACGATAGCGGCAGCAAAAGGAATAGTCATTGTTGCATAGCCGATGAACATAAGAGGCGGATGAACCGTCATCCAGAAATTCACCAGGAGCGCATTGAGACCATTGCCATCAGCAGGCACAAAACCAGCGGTCAATTCCCCACTTGAGATGAGTTCAGCTACCTCTGGTCGCTCGATTATGAGCCTGAAGGGTGTCTGGACAAGGGTAAGTATTATTAAATAAATTCCTGTTAAAAGGGTTATTATCTGGGTCCTTCTGGAAAGTGCGGTAGAATGCTTAGTGGTCCATGCCAGCCATGCTGCTGAAAGATACACTACGAGAACCCAGAGAAGATAGGTGCCGGGCTGTCCTGCCCATGTGCCTGAAATTTTATAAACAAGAGGAAGATCAATGCTTGAGTATTGCCAGACATAATCAAAAGAATAATCTCCAGTTACAAAATAATATGCAAGAAGAATATATGAAGCAGTCAGCAATCCTGCTCCAAGTATTATTGATGGAATTATAAGTTTGTCAAATTGATCTATATTTTTAAAATCTTTCAAAAGCAATCCGATAAGTGCAATTGCGCTCACGACAAGAGTTGAGTAAAGTAATATATCTCCTAATGGAATCATTTTATTTTCCCCTGACCGTTTCTTTAACCTTCGTTACTATTGGAAGTAAATAGTCCGGTTCGACTGCTCCGGGGACCCTATCAAGGACATTCCTGTTTGGGTCCATGAAAACCAGGTATGGTGGATAACTCACCCCATATTGCTGGGCAACTTCCCGGTCTATATCAAGGTCCATCGCAACAAGGACATAATCTTCCTCAAGGATCTTTTTCACTTTTGGATTTCCCAGCGTATCAGTCTGGAATCTTGCGCAATACTGGCACCAGATCGCCCAGAAATACATCATTATCGGCTTATTTTCAATTTTGGCGATTTCAACTCCTTCTTCCAGGCCGGCAGCTGCCCTGTGGAATTTTATTCCACCAAGATAACTGTTGTTCTGATCGCTCAAAGTAAAATTTGTGAGGGCTGTTGTATAACTGAAATAGGCGAAGCCTAAAATTAATACCAGTACAAGTATGGACACGAGTTTTTTTGTTCTCATATGTTATTTCCTGATGATTTAAATCGAATATAATTGTATATATTTTTATTGTTTCTTTTATCGAATGATCTTTATTGTAGTATTTTTATAATTATTATAAATTTAAATGATCGGCAAAGTCAATATCTTTAATCCGATCATAAAATAAGCCGCAGCAATAAATCCGATCACGATCATGCTCTGCTGAAGTTCATTATCTTTACCTGATATTCTTTTACTTATAAGGTATCCCGCCCATAAAGTGAACGCAGACCCTGCTATCAATAAGAGTATCTGAAGATGGTTAATGGTATCAAAATCCGGTGAAAATTCCCAGATCTTCCCGAAAAAACTTCCTATGGTGGCTGTTAGATAAAATAACCCTTTCAGTAGCCTGAAGGTGTTTTCAGCCAGGTATACCGATAAACTCAAAGGAATGAAGGCATACGAAAGTTCGATGAACTTCTGTTTTGGATTTCCTCCAGAAAATGCCGCTTTTGCAGAAAGATACATCAATCCAGCCGCTCCAAGCGTTATAAGCAGGAATATGATCACAGCCCACATATTTCTCCAGTAAAGGTCAAGAAAAGTTATTGAATTCACAGGAAGAGTTGATTTAACGAAATTAATAATAGTGTTCCTGAATTGTAGTCTTTCCATTCCCATAACAAATAAAAATATTACAATTATCCCATGGATGAGATATGCCTCGTCAAGATGCGTCTTCTTAGAATGTATGATGTCTGCCCCCGGAAGTCTCGGACTTAATCTGATATTTCCCTTTGAACAGGATTTTACGCATTCCATACAAAGAATGCACTGGTTATTGCGTTCCATCGTCTGCGGGAATTCGCCAACCGGACAGGCCTTCCCGGCTTCTGTACCGATCACGCACTCTTTTATGTCATGATCCTGGCATGTTTTTCTTGATTTGCATCTCAGTTCAATTGCTGAAAGCATCGAGAAGACTCCCAATACAAGTCCGATGGGGCAGATATAGCGGCAAAAGCTTCTTTTTTCGTAAACTGCGCCCATTATTACAGCAAGAGCTGTAAAGAACAGAAGAAGATATGCAGTATTGGGTGGATTTCTCGTGAACATGAATAGATGCCGCTCTGCTGCGAAAATAAAAAGGAACAATATCACAGCGATCCAGAGATTGCGGTACTTTTCCGGATATTTCCTGTTAAGACTGAAAATGGATTGAGTCCAGTCGCCAACAGCTCCGATCGGACAGGCAAAGCACCATAACCGTCCCACGATAATGACTGTAAAAGCAAGCAGCGGATGCCATATATCCCATATCATGGTGGTTGCGAATGGTATCCCCCCATGAAATCGCAGATCGCTTTCGCTTGAAAGGCCAAAGTAGATCACTACAAGGAGGAAAATAAAGAAGAATAAGTTGACTGCCGGCTTAAAGAACCTGTTCTTCACAAGATCCCTGAAAAAATAAACGTCAAGGAGGTCATATTTCTCAATAGTTCCATTATGGTTTGCATCTTTCTTGATTTTCATTTCAGCTCAAAAACCGGTCGTAAAATCCTGAGATCATATTATCGATATTGATAGAATAGGGAAGGAAAAGCACTTTCAGATCTTTGTCTATGCCAAATAGCATCATCAATCCCACAAGGATAAGGACAAGGCCAGAAAGCTTTTTAAAGAAGTGGGTTCTCTTCGAAAACCATTTTACTCTCCCTGAAACGCTTTTTCCGGAATAAGCTATTATAAGCATTGGTATGCCCACGCCGAGTGAATATGCAAGAAGAAGGGTAACTCCCTGCAGGATATTTCCTGATCCTGCTGAACTTTCTGCTATATACATAAAAACGGAACTCAATATAGGGCCCACACACGGTATCCATATTATACCAAGAGACATACCAAGGAAGAGTCCACCAATGATCCCTTCAGGGGGCGCGCTTGATGATATTTTTCCTATAAAAGAAAAGTGTTCACGGGCAAAATTTAATAGTGAACTTGAAATTTTTACATAAACGTCATTGATATCATCATCGAATAATACCGCGCCCATTCCGATAATAATAAATATAGAGATCCAGCGAAGGTAATCCGTAAAGAAAGTAATTGATGCAACCGTGAAAAACAGAAGCCCCATCAACGTAAAAGTAAATGCCATTCCCACTACTATGGCAATAGGTCGAAACCTGCTCCCTACAGATCCGGAAAGAATGGCAGGCAGGATGGGCAGGACACATGGTGTGAAAAGTGTTGCCATCCCTGCGATAAATACCAGGATTATGGGGGGAGCTGCGGACATATTTTATGTTCTTGCTACTGCATCGATATTATCACTTTCTGTCTGGATTTTCTGCATATCCCCTTTTATTTTGATCAAAAGGATGTTGCCTTTTGTTTCTGGGCTATACTTGCTAAAACCAGAGGGAATGGATTTTTCATCTATTATCCTGTATGCCTTTACAAGTTCCAGATCGATACTGGATGGTGTTATACCCATATAACTGATATCTGAGAACTTATTTGACTCTTCATTTACCTGCTCAAATGCAGCATTCTGATTATCGACAGAATCAAGGAGAGGTTTAAATCGAGACAATGAATTTGGAATGCCTGAAGGGTCATTCATCAATTTCAAAACATTGTCCACATTCTTGCTCTGTCCATAAATAATCGGTCTTATGTTAACGATGTTTTTCATTCCAGGCTCATTCTTTACTTTCAATGAAGTATCATTCCTGCTGTCATAACCCAGGTCATGCATCTCTATCCAGGATAATGTGGCAGAATCCGCAGGAAAATCTGCGCTGAACATGCCGATTATCTTTTTTCCATAAAATGAATCCGGCTCAACTTTATCAACCAAATACTTTTCTTCGATCTGAGTTCCTGAAAGTATCTTTGTATTAACAAAATATGCTGTCTGGACTCCTGCAGGAGTTTGCATCAGCCCGTCTGCAATGGATTTGAAATTATCAGGAAGTGACAGGCTTGATAGATCTATCGTCGTTTCTGGGAATTGTGAGGTTGTGGATTGTGCCAGCGAAGAGCCTGGTATAAGTACCCCGTCCGGGAAGTAACTCTGGGCTTTCATGGCTATGCCTACACAGGTATCACAATATGAAGCATGATCGTCATAATTTCCGTTATCGGAAATGAAACAATCCCTGACTGATCTGTGGGGTTGCCCCTCTGATGCTTTGCTTCCATGCTGGCCACATCCGCAGTAGCATGGTATCTGTTCAAGGACTTCAGGATGCTCGGTCGCATATGTATATGCTTTCAAAGTCATCGCATTTGTAACTGCATAATCCGGAAGCTTATCTACCTTTCTTGGAGCAAGTACCGGTATAAAATCATCCCTTACCGGAGGCGTTTCTGTTCCAGGGGCTAAACTCCCATACTGGGAATCGATCAGTTCCCTTACCTCCTTAAGAGTTTTGGTATTTTCGACCTTTTGTTGAGTTCCAGATAAGAGTATATACCCTCCTATCAGAAGAATTGCAGCAACTGCTATTATTAATATCTTATTATTCCCTTTATTTTTAGGTTGTTTTTCTCTTATTTTTGCTTTTTCTGATTTTTTATCCGGCTTCATTTTTTGCCTCATTTTATAATTTAATTATTTCATTTATAGTATCTAAAAACGGCTGTGTTTCGATATAACCCGGTATCCTTTTTATCTCAATTCCCTTCTCATTTAGAAATATCTCAGTGGGCGTACCGCGTACTCGTAAGTTTACACTTTCGCTCTTTTGTTCATAAACATCTATCGTTAGTAATATAAAATTTTCATTCAATGTCTTGATCACCGTCTCGTTGGTGAAGGTCTCAGCTTCAAATTTCTTACACCACCCACAAACCTGTGAACGTGCATAGATAAAAATCGGTTTTCCCTGTTCTATGGCCGCTTCCAGGACAGGCTGGACCTGTGTATTGAATGTCAATCCCTGTAAAGTGATCTTTCCATACTCTTCGTTTATTGAACCCGTATCTTTTTTTGATGAATTATCGGACTGGACACTCAGACATCCAGAGATAAGGACAAAAATAATAATTGGTATGAAAATATATTTTTTCAAGTTCTATCCCGCTTTACAATGAGTGTAAAGTTATATAAGGATTGTGGTTATGAGTCCGATAATTATTAATAATATGAGTGATTGAAAAGCAAGTAATGGGCAGGAATAATCTTTTTTTAAAATACCACCCACTCCATCCTGCCCATTATACCACATAACTTTTATAATACTACATTGAAATCATATCAATTTTCAGCTTTTTTCAGTTTCATCGTTAATTTAATAGCCATTAATACCGTTTGAAACTATTATGATCCCTGACATCCTGAAATCCTATCAAACTCATATTGAAGAACGACAAAGATCCGGTATTCCCCCTCTTCCCCTTAATGCATTGCAGGTTAAAGACCTCGAGGAATTAGTTTATAAACCTTCGCCAGGATTTGAAGATCTGATCCTTAAACTCCTGAAGGATCATGTCCAACCAGGAGTTGACTCGGCAGCGCTTGAAAAGGCACATATCCTGAGAAAGATCGTCCTGAAGGAAAAAAAATCCAGTTTGATCACTCCATCGCAGGCTATTTCCCTCCTCGAGCTTATGAAAGGTGGATATAATATTGAGACGCTGATCGAATTGCTCGATAATAAAAATAAGAAATATTCAGATAAGGCTGTTCAGTCTCTTTCAAATACAATACTGATATTCGGGTTCTTTGACAGGATAAAAGACCTTTCTGCCACAAATCCCAATGCCCAAAAAGTAATTGAAAGCTGGGCGAACGCCGAATGGTTCAAAAAAGGACGGAGTATCCTGGAAACACTCACATTAACTATATTCAAAGTCCATGGGGAGGTCAACACCGATGATCTTTCTCCGGCTTCCCGTGCAGGCTCACGCCCCGATATTCCCCTTCATGCCCTTTCCATGCTTGAGAACCGATATCCCGGAGCCATTGATGAAATCAAGGAACTGAAAACGAAAGGATATCCGATAGCTTTTGTTGCCGATGTAGTAGGAACAGGAAGCAGCAGGAAATCAGCAGTTAATTCCCTGATCTGGTGGATCGGTGAAGACATTCCAGGCGTCCCTAACAAACGAAAAGGAGGAGTGATCATGGGAAGCCAGATCGCTCCGATCTTCTTTAATACCGCGCGCGATAGCGGAGCTCTTCCTATAAAATGCGATGTTTCAGAGCTTAAGTCAGGAATGGTCGTAACTCTGGATTTCAAACAGGGCCGCCTGATCAACGAAAACGGGGAAAAGATTACGACATTTTCCATCGAACCTGAGACCCTTCCTGATGAATACCGCTCAGGTGGAAGGCTTGCCCTGATCATAGGAAAAGAACTAACTCGAAGAGCGCAGGAAGCTCTTGGGGTGAATTATGATCCATTCATAAAGGCCATAGAGCCTGAAATTTCAGATCGCGGATTTACACTTTCCCAGAAGATCGTGGGAAAAGCATGCGGACTTTGCGGCGTGCGCCCGGGACAATCATGCCTTCCAGCAATAACCACGGTGGGTTCCCAGGATACAACAGGACCGATGACATTAGATGAAATAAAAGAACTCGTATGTCTTGATTTCCAGGCACCGCTTGTTCTGCAATCGTTCTGTCATACTGCCGCCTATCCCACGCCTGCTGATAAGGTCATGCACCAGGAACTTTCTCAATTCATAAAGAGCCGTGGAGGTGTAGCCCTGAAACCCGGTGATGGCATAATCCATTCATGGCTTAATCGCATGATCCTCCCGGATACCGTCGGGACGGGAGGGGACAGCCATACCCGTTTCCCGATCGGCATCTCATTTCCCGCTGGAAGCGGCCTTGTGGCATTTGCGGCAGCCCTTGGTGTAATGCCGCTTGATATGCCTGAAAGTGTGCTTGTAAGATTTACCGGAAAATTGAATAATGGCATTTTCCTTCGTGATGTTGTCAATGCGATCCCGTATTTTGCATGGAAACAGGGCAAACTTACTCTTGAGAAAAAAAATAAGAAAAATATCTTTAGCGGAAGAATACTGGAAATGGAAGGCCTTCCTGATATCACAGTGGAACAGGCTTTTGAACTCACAGATGCAAGCGCTGAGCGGTCAGCCGAAGCAGGAGTAATAAAGCTGTCAAAAGAACAGGTGGTCAGGTACCTCAAAACCAATATCGATATTTTAAGATCCCTGGTAAAAGAAGGTTATGCAGCCAATGCTTTGGATAAGCGTATAACAGCAATGCAGGAATGGCTTAATGATCCAGTTTTGCTTGAAGCTGACCAGGATGCAGAATATGCTGGGAAAATGGAGGTCAACTTATCCGATATAAAAGAGCCACTCATTGCCTGTCCAAATGATCCCGACCTCATAAAACCATTATCTGAAGCGGCCGGGGTAAAGATCGATGAAGTATTTATCGGATCATGCATGCTGGATATCACACATCTTGAAATGGCATCAAAAATAATTGAAAAAGCAGGAAGCATCAAATCAAAATTATGGGTCGCCCCCTCCACCAGGATCGTTGAAAAAAGCCTTAAGGATGACGGCGGATATTTGCGCCTCCAGGAGCTTGGAGCAAGAATTGAGATCCCGGGATGCAGTCTTTGTATGGGGAACCAGGCGCGAGTTTCTGATAACGCTGTTGTTTTCTCGACTTCAACCCGAAATTTTGATAACCGTATTGGAAAGAATGCCCAGGTCTATCTGGGTTCGGCACAACTTGCCGCCATCACCGCGGTTCTGGGAAGGATACCTACGCTTAAGGAGTATTTTGAATTACTATGAAACTCACGAAAATATCTCAGCTTCAGAATGGACGACTATCCCGTTTTTTGTAATAACATAGGGTTTGATATCCCTTGAATGGTCGACACGTCTCATTTTTGAAACTTCCACCACTGTTGTTACAGCACGCAGATCTGATGGCCTGATCTGCCGCAGGGTGATAACACCATCAGCGATGTATTCCAGCAACCCGTATTTTGAAGAAAAAGAATTGTTATTGTTCGTTTCTGAAGTCATATAAGCAGTTACTCCGTATTCCCTCATTTTCTCTGCAAGATCAAAAAGACGTTCACGGCGTTCAGACTCTGCATCATACATCATTTCAAACAATGTTATAGGGTCAATAGCAAGCCTTTTAACTCCAGATGACCTGAACAATTTAGGCAGGTCATTTTCAACCCGGCCTACAGTCACTTTTATATTCATCGCGCTTAATCGTATCAGGACCAGTTTTTGATTTGTGATATAGGGTTTCAGGTCCCAGCCGAACATCGATGCGGTCTTGACAATATTTTCCTCACTCTCTTCAAGGCTCAGGTATATGCAGTTTTCACCTTTTTTAAGTCCCGCATAAATAAACTGCAAAGCGAATGTGGATTTCCCGGTTCCTGGTGAACCCAGGAAAGCGGTGATATGTCCTGCGGGAATACCTCCTTCTAGCATTTCATCAAGTCCGTCAACTCCTGTATTCATCAAATCCATTATTTTCCCCTCACTCTTTTAATATTCGATACTTCAAACCCCCGTTGTGAACTTATCTGGATCTCAAAATTCACAATATTATCTTCATCCAGAACAGGGAGGAGTCCCCTGAATTTTTTCATATACATAATACGCTGCCTTTTAGAATTGCCCTGATGGTCCCATTCAAAAGTCATTACACCATCCATGCATTCCTGGATCTCTTCCTGCTTTTCAGTTTCAAATATCCCTTCGCTCAATATTGCATAAACAATACCTCCCCATTGTTTTGAAGCTTTTTGCAGCCCTCTTAGGAATATTATCATGTCCTTCCATTCCATACGCGCCAGGCAATACTGTGCAAGCACGGTCAGGGAATCGATCAACACGATGCTTCCCTTAGCGTTCTTGTCCAGGTAATCAATAAGTTCTGCCATCAGGTTTTTTTCCTGTTCATCCAGTTTCAGGGATTGAAATGTAAGTTCTTCATTTGTGGATGAATACCAGTTCACCGGAATAAAAGACCGTGAAAAATATGCTTTTGAGAAATCCTTGAATTCCAATCGATCACGGATCATAGTATAAAATTGGGGGAAAGAGAATGCAACTTCTTTGAGAACATCCTCTTTTCCCCGGGTGAATGAAATATAACACACTTTTTCAGGTAATTTTACTTTGCTCTCCCTTCCTTTCATGCTAAGCAGGCGAGCGAATGAGGAGATGACAAATTCAAAATCCCCTGATCCGACCTCACCCAGCAATAGAACAAGAGAACCACTTGGCAAACCCCCTTTGAGGACCTGGTCAAGTGAATTAATTCCTGTGGGGTTCCTTACTAAATACATTATTATCCTTTCCATTTATCTCAATCAAGATTATATCAAACATGAAGCGAAAAGTATATTAAATTATCGTGATAATTATAATGATGATATTGACGTTCACTGAGCTGATCATACAATGGTATTAAAACTTGAACTTATCGAAGATAATGACAATTCAAACAAGAACAGCATCAAGAAAAGGATGAAAGAAGAATACGAAGACCTGAAAAGTTATGTCCGCATTCTAAGAAGGGGAAAATTAACTCTTGAACCTTATTCACATGAAAAATTCGGCGATCTGGTAGATTTTGAAGGATTGGACGGATTCATCGAAAGAGAACTTTACTGGGTCAATGAACCTTACGCATTTGTTTCGATACTTTTCAATGAAGAACATAACGAGTTAAGATACCAGCTAATAGAGCCAGAACTTACTGTTTTTGAAAAAATGATCCTTGAAACTGTTCATGAGAATATCCTTGATACATTGAAAGTGTATGAGGTCGCAGGACAGAGCAGAGAGGATATTATCGAAAAAAAAACGATAGAACTTATCGATAGTTATTCCATCGAGATCGATCCGGGATCACTTCATAAGATCCTTTATTATATAAAACGCGATTATATCGGTTACGAAAGACTTGACGCGTTGATGAAAGATGAGGATATTGAAGATATATCATGCGATGGTTCCGATATTCCTTTATTTGTGTACCACAGGAAATATCATAATATTAAGACAAATATTTCATTCGAGGGGCAAAAGCTTGATTCATTTGTGATCAAACTTACCCAGAGATGCGGAAAGCAGATCTCACTTGGTGAACCTTTGATCAATAGCACCCTTCCTGATGGCTCACGTCTTAATGCATCCCTGGGTAAAGAAGTGACCTTCAGGGGAAGCTCTTTTACAATAAGGAAATTCCGGGAACATGCTTTTACGCCTATGGATCTCATTAAAAATGGGACATATTCAACAGACATTCTTGCATATCTTTGGCTTGCTGTTGAAAATAGCAAAAGCATGATATTTGCAGGCGCAACTGCTGCTGGAAAAACCTCATCGTTGAATTCTGTATCGCTCTTTATTCCTCCTGTGGCTAAAATAGTGAGTATCGAAGATACTCATGAACTCATGTTGCACCATACGAACTGGATAGGAAGTGTGACCCGTGAATCATTTACAAAGACGACCAGCGTGACCGATATTGATATGTATGAACTATTACGTCAGGCGCTTCGCCAGCGTCCTGAGTACATAATCGTGGGTGAGATAAGAGGAAAAGAAGCCATGACATTATTCCAGGCAATAAATACAGGCCACACCACATTTTCCACAATGCATGCAGACTCTATAGAAACAGTTATCAGCCGGCTGGAAGGCGACCCCATAAACATTCCCCGGGTAATGATCCAGGCCCTTGATATCCTCTGTATCCAGAAAATGATCATAATGGGTGATAAGAGAATGAGGCGGCTTGACACCCTGGTAGAATTCATGGGAATCGACCCTAAGACCCAGGACCTGCGTTTTAATGAATTATTCGCATGGGATCCAAAGACAGATACGTTCAGTAAAGGTGGAAAATCATTTGTACTTGAAGAAATTATGGTCAGCCGTAACTGGAACGAAAACAGGTTAAACATGGAGATCGAAAACAGGAAAAAGATCCTCCAGTATATGGTTAAAGAAGAAATGGGCGAATTGGAGGTAGTTACTCTTATCAATAGCTACTATGCCGATGCGGAAAAAACCATGAAATCTATCAGGAAAACATGAATACATTAAATAAACTTGCATTTGCTCTTTTTGGCAGATATGTCAGGGAAAATAAGGAAAGATATACCCCGGTCATAAATGCGGTCAGGCAGGCCCACCTCTCAATGCCCTGGGACATCTATTTAAGCAGTACATATTTTTATTCGACCATAGTCGGTATCCTGGGTGCGATAATTGGTTTATTATTTTCTCCTTTATTTAGTAAATTATATGTAACATATTTAAAAACCGTACCTTTCACGGGTCTGAATATGGGGGATCATGCCGAGTTTATATTTTCGTCTTTTGTCATTGTATTCCTTGCAATATTCCTGGCAATTATTTCCTTTTATCTGATCCTGTCCTACCCTGGACTTATTGCTAACGTGAGAAAAAGCAAGATAGACATTTCACTTCCACACGGGGTTGCTTATATGCACGCAATGAGCAAGGGGGGTTTAAGTCTAATATCTGTCCTTAAATCTTTGAGCCAGCACATCGGCCTCTATGGTGAATTCGCAGAGGAGATCAATTATATTGTCTTAGATACCGAAATCCACGGCAATGATCTGGTCACATCCCTTAAGAATGCTGCAGCCAGTACCCAGTCTGAAAAGCTTCGGGATTTTCTCGATAATCTTATCAATGTGGCACAAACAAGCGGTGATCTTGAGACATTTTTCGGGAATATGGTAGATTATTATCAGGAGACCGCCGAATCTGACCAGGCAATGTATCTTGAAATGCTGGGAATGCTTGCAGAAACATATATCACCGTTTTTGTTGCAGGCCCTTTGTTCTTGATAACAATAGTTATAGTAATGGGGCTGATGGGCCCGGGGAACCTCATGATCTTTAAAGTATTGATATACGCAGTAATTCCCTTAAGTGCAGCAGCATTCAGTGTCCTGTTAAGTGTAGTTTCCATTGGCAGTGATTCCAAACAGGTCAAAAAATATTATGTTTCAAAAAAAATACAACATTATGACGATGTGAAGACCAGTTTTTCCAACGATGATGGGAGAAATATCAGAAGACTTCTTAGATCTTTACGATGGACAAATTTGATAGAGACCGGAAGAAACCCTTTAAAGATCTTTTTTGTAGATCCTGCAAAAGTATTCTACATATCAATACCTGCAGGATTAATATATTTGATCTCTTCACTTTATTCCAAAAAAATAACCATTGAATTAGTGGATGATATTCTTGTAATAACCGTCCTTATCATCCTTGTTCCATTCCTTATTTTCTATGAGATCCAGACACGCCGCATAAGGGCTATTGAAGACTCGATACCAGCGTTCCTGCGAAGGATGTCATCAATAAACGATGTTGGTATGACTCTTTCCGATGCTATTCGATCAATTACCATGATCAATCTGGGAGTTTTAAGTATAGAAGTAAAACTCATGTACAAAGATATAGTCTGGAGCAATAGCGTACTTGGTGCCCTGACAAAATTTGAGAAAAGGGTAAGGACATTGTCAATATCAAGAATAGTGACACTCATAACAAAGGCAAGTGAGTCAACAGGTAATATAAGAGAAACGCTAAGAGTGGCTGCCAACGAAGCAACGCTTACTGATAAATTAAGGAAACAAAAATTCACGGTTCTTTTTTCTTATCTTATAGTCGTATATATTTCATTTGCCGTGTTCCTGCTTGTATTATATGTTTTCGCAACCATGTTCCTTCCAAAAATACCTGATGCCAGTTCAGCCGCCGGGATGGGAATGCTTGCAATAAGCAATCAGAAGGCCCAGTACACTCTCCTGTTCATGCATGCATCTGTGATCCAGGGCTTCTTTTCAGGTATAATTGTGGGGCAGATGATGGGGGCTTTGGGACAATATTATTCCGTAGACAACCCCAATACCACACAATCTTCTTTTGAAAGCTCAACCACTCGAATATGATATTGTGCAGATTGTTTCT